>CAYNOF010000614.1:0-5298 GCA_964398335.1 uncultured Rhizobiaceae bacterium | reverse complement strand
CCGACCCAAGGCGTCGCCCGGGACTTAGTTGGTGGCCAACCGGTCCAGGCGCGCGGCGCCCAGGATGGGCCCGTGGTTGGCGGTCTGCACCAGCGCGACCATGGCCGCGCCCGGCGCCAGCCTGTCGGCGGCGACCGTCAGGCGCGCAGCCTCGCCATTCCACGTCGCGAGCTTCTCGAGGGAGCGCACGACGTTGAAGTTGGTCAGGGTCGTGCCGCGATTCTCGCCCCGGCCGACGGCAGTCACGTGCCGCGGATCGACGCTCAGCAGCCAGATGTCAGACTGCGGCACGCCCGCTGTCTTCGGCAGCTCGATCAGGCCGCGCCCGTCGCTCAGCGTGCTGAGCACCGGATTGGCGCGCGGGCCGGCGCTCTCGGCCGCCTGCTTGAGCAGGCGCTCGACCCGGGCGGGATTGGTGCCCGGATCATGGGCGGCGCCGTTGAACACCATCTCGGGCGTGTAGACGTAGCGCTGCTTGAGCGCCAGGGCGTAACTGTGCTGGCGCGCTGTGGTCGCCGCGGTCGCGAAAGGATCCTTCCAGCCGATGTAGTCCCAGTAATCGACATGGACCGACAGTGCGATCACGTCCGGCCGGCGCGACAGCTCGCCCAGCAGGCGGTCGGCCGGCGGGCAGGAGGAGCAGCCCTGGGAGGTGAACAGTTCGACCACGACGGGCGGATTGGGCAGCGCGTCGGCGGCCTGCGCGGCGCATTCGGCGGAAAAACCCAGCCCGCCCAGCGCCGCTCCTGCGGCGATCCGGACAAACTGGCGTCGTGTGGTCATGGGCCGAATGTGCCTTTCGCGATCCGCCAGCGCCAATCACTTCGCGGGCAAAATGCTCACCAAACGAGCCGATCTGGTTCAAATGCGGGTGATGTCCCCAATCGGCGAAGGGAGATGACACAACAATTTTCACAGGTAAAGGCGACATCTCCCCCTGCGCTGAATCGCCTTGCGTCCGCCCGCCTGATGGGCCACATCTGGGGTAGATTAACGTTATAATATTGCGTTCCGCGATGGCCACGCATCACCACCATCTGTCTTCCGACCTGGCGACGGCGCTGATCTCCCTCAGCGCGGTGCGGCGCGTCGCCTGGGCGCTGGTGCCGATCGCCGTGATCTGGCTGGCCGTGCTGTGGGCGCTGGCATGAGCGCGGCGCTTCGCCTGCGCGACCTCACCGTCGCCTATGAACGCCACCCGGCGATCCACCATGTCAGCCTCGACGTGGCCGAGGGCGCGCTGACTGCGGTGGTCGGGCCCAACGGCGCCGGCAAGAGCACGCTCCTGAAGGCGGTGATCGGCGAGGTCGGCAAGGTCGAGGGCAGCGTCGACCTGGCGGGCCGCAGCCGCGCCAAGATCGCCTATCTGCCGCAGATCTCAGACATCGACCGCAGTTTCCCGATCTCGGTGCTCGAGGTCGTGCTGCTGGGCAAGTGGGCACATATCGGCGGCTTCGGCGGCGCCAGCGCCAAGGACCGGCACGACGCGATCCACGCCATCGAGGCGGTCGGCCTGCGCGGCTTCGAGCAGCGGCCGATTTCGACCCTGTCGGCCGGCCAGTTCCAGCGCGTGCTGTTCGCGCGCGTGCTCCTGCAGGACGCCGAGATCATCCTGCTCGACGAGCCGTTCAACGCCATCGACGCACGCACCACGGCCGACCTGATGGCGCTGGTGCAGCGCTGGCACGCCGACAAGCGCACCGTGCTCTGCGTGCTGCACGACCTCGACCAGGCGCGCACGCGCTTCCCCGACGCGATCCTGCTGGCACGCGAGCTGGTCGCCGCCGGCCCAACCACCGAGACGCTGAGCGCCGCCAACCTGCTGCGCGCCCGCGCCATGGCCGAGGCCTGGGACGAGGACGCCGCCGCCTGCCTGCGCGCGGCGGATTGATGCAGGCGCTCTACGATTTCCTGATCGGGCCGTTCATCGAGTTCGGCTTCATGCGGCGCGCGCTGGTGGCCTGCCTGGCGCTGTCGATCGGCAGCTCGACCATCGGTGTGTTCCTGATCCTCAGGCGCATGAGCCTGATGGGCGACGCGCTGGCGCATTCCCTGCTGCCCGGCGCGGCGGTCGGCTTCCTGCTGGGCGGCCTGTCGCTGCCGGCCATGGGCGCGGGCGGATTCGTCGCCGGCATCCTCGTTGCCCTTCTCTCCGGCGTCGTCGCGCGCTTCACCTCGCTGCGCGAGGATGCCAGCTTCGCCGCATCTTATCTGACAGCGTTGGCGCTGGGCGTGACCATGGTCTCGCTCAAAGGCTCGAGCGTCGATCTGATGCATATTCTGTTCGGCTCGATTCTCGCCGTCGACGATCTGTCGCTGCTGCTGGTGGCGACCACCGCGACCATCACCCTGATCGGCATGGCGATCATCTACCGCCCGCTGGTGGTGGAGTGCTTCAACCCCGGCTTCCTCGTCGCCATGGGCGAGAAGGGCGCGCTCTTCCACTACGCCTTCCTGGCGCTCGCAGTGCTGAACATGGTCGCCGCCTTTCAGGCCATCGGCACCTTGATGGCGCTGGGCCTGGTGCTGCTGCCGGCCATCGCCGCCTCGTTCTGGACGCGCGACGTGCCATCGATGGCGCTGGTGGCGGCACCGATCGCCTTGTTCTCCAGCTATGTCGGGCTGCTGGTCTCCTTCCACAGCGACCTGCCCTCGGGCCCGGCGATCGTGCTCACGGCGGCGGCCTGCTACATCGCCTCGCTGCTGCTGGGCGCGCGCGACTCCCTGCGCCAGCGCCTCTCGCGCCCGGCCCACCTGCACGGTTAATCTCCCTGATATGGAGATCAAGGCGGGACAGGCAGAGGCGTTCCTGCGCGGCTTCGCCAAGAAGCCCGACGCGGCGGTGCGCGCCGTGCTGCTTTACGGCAGCGACGACGGGCTGGTCGCCGAGCGCGGCAAGGCCCTGGCGCTCAGCATCTGCCCCGACCTTGCCGATCCGTTCCGCGTCGTCGACGTCTCAGGCGACGCGCTGAAGCAGGACCCGGCGCGGCTGGCCGACGAGTTCCAGTCGATGTCGCTGATGGGCGGCCGCCGCGTCGTGCGCGTGCGGCCGGCGGGCGAGGAGTGCCTCGCCGCCGTCGAGGCGCTGTTCGAGGCGCCGGCCGGCGACGCGCTGATCGTGATCGAAGCCGGCAACCTCGCGCCGTCATCCGGCCTGCGCAAGGCCGTCACCAGCAGCGATGCCGGCGCCGCCATCGGCTGCTACCCCGATACAGAGGACGCGCTGGGCGGCCTGGTCGAGCGCGTGCTGGGCGAATTCGGCCTGCGCGCCGATGCCGACGCGCTCGAATACCTCGTCGACAATCTCGGCGGCGATCGCGCGCTGTCGCGCTCGGAGCTGGAGAAGCTGGCGCTCTACAAGGGCCCGGCCGGCGAGGGGGCATCGCCGCAGGCGCGTACCATCACCCTCGACGAGGCGATGGCGGTGATCGGCGACACCGCGGCCATCGGCCTCGATGACGTGGTCGACCGCACCTTCGACGGCGACTATGCCGGCATGGACCGCGCGCTCGACCGCGTGATCGGCGAAGGCGTGAAGGCGCCGCAGATCGTGCGCGCCGTGCAGCGCCACGCCGACATGCTGCACCGCCTGGGGGCTGCCGGCAGCAACGCCGAAGGCGCCTACGCCCGCGTTTTCCCGCGCCCGCATTTCAGCCGCCGCGCCACCATCCTGCGCCAGGCCCGCATTTGGCCCGACAGGCGCATGGCAGACGCACTGGGCCTGATCCTGGAAGCCGACATGCACTGCAAGACCACGGGCTTCCCCGACGAGGCGATCGCGCGGCGTCTTTGCCTGCGCCTCGCCCAGGCGGCGCGCGGGCTGCAGCGCCAGCGGACTTAGCGCGACCCGTCATCCTGAGCGCAGCGAAGGATCCTGCGATGGAGATCCGACGCTAATCGCGCACCGGTTCGACCGACAGCGGATCGTCTACGTCTGCCCGCACATATTCGCTCTTGCCCGGCGTGATGGTCATCAACGTCACGCCGTTCGGATAGTGGAAGCGATGCCAATCACCCTGGTGAACGATAGCGAGCTTTCCGGCATCGACATGCAGTGATTGCGTGCCGGCGGCGGTAACGACCTGAAGCGTGGCTTCGCCGTCCACGATGTAGACGAGCTCGTCGCCATCGGGGTGTCGCTCCCATGCGCCCTTGCCGGCGGACTTGCTCACAAAGACGGTCGCGTCGCGATAGGTGGTCACGCCGGCCGATGAGCCTTTCCGCTCTTCCCGCGTCGACGCCGGCGTTCGCCCGCGAAACATCGTGAGCTTTGCAAGCTCGGCTGTGAGATCGAGAAGGACTGTCACGAGAGTTCCGCTCCACGCGCGGCAATGCCAATGGTGAGAAACCGTAAGCGCGCACGTGTTACAATTCGATGTCGACAGCCTTCCAAATCGACGCCCTGTCTCGCGGCGATCAGCATCCCAGCTTGCGCGCCAGATCGATGATGTCGGTCGCGGGAATGTCGACCGCCGCGGGATCGGCAGCGAGGTCGGTGGTCTGGCCCGGGCCGTGCTCGGTGGGGCGCGGCCAGAAGGCGGTGCGCAGGCCCTGCGCCTTGGCGGCCTTGAGGTCGCCGTTGTGCGCGGCGCACATCAATACCTCGTGCGGCATGAGGTTGAGCAGCTCGCAGGAGCCGAGATAGGCGCGCGGCGTCGGCTTGTAGGCGCGAGCGGCCTCGGCACCCAGGATGCAGTCCCACGGCAGGCCGGCGCGCTTGGCCATGTTCACCATCAGCGCGACGTTGCCGTTCGAGCACGGCGCGATGATGTATTTGGCCTTCAGCAAGGTGAGCCCCATCACCGAGTCGGGCCAGGGATCGAGGCGGTGCCAGACCTTGTTCATGTGTTCGATGTCGACGCCCGTCAGCCCCTTGATGCCGAAGCGGTCGAGCAGGACGTAGAGGCTCTCGCGATGCAGCGTGTCGAGCTGCGTGAAGGGACGGCGGCCGGAGCGCACCTCCTCCATCGCCGGCTGGTACATCTTGCGCCAGGCAACCGAGAACTCGGTCCAGTCGACGCCGGTGATGTTCTTGGCCGCGCCGAAGGCCGAGAGATCCTTGATCAGGCTCGAGCGCCAGTCGACCACCGAGCCGAAGACATCGAAGATGCAGGCCTTGATATCCGCGATCATGAGCAGTCCTCCCGCCGTCAGTATGGCAGGGCGCTCGTCAAGGCGTCGAGATCGGCGGTCGTGCGCGCCGTTCCAAAGACATAGCGGTCGGGACGCAGGATCAGTGCGCCGCATTCGTGGGCGGCAAGCCAGGCATCGATCGTCGGTCCGCCGGCATCGATGACC
>CAYNOF010000613.1:0-3723 GCA_964398335.1 uncultured Rhizobiaceae bacterium | reverse complement strand
GGTCGAATAGGGGTTGTCCCAGTCGCCGACCACGCCCAGCCGCTTGAACTGCGAGCGCTGCACGTTGATCCAATGCTCGGCGAAGGCGCGGCACTGCTGGCGGAACTCGTTGATCGGGACCTGGTCCTTGTCCTTGTTCTTGAGCCGGTACTGCTCCTCGATCTTCCATTCGATCGGCAGGCCGTGGCAGTCCCAGCCCGGGACGTAGTGGCTGTCCTTGCCCAGCATCTGCTGGCTCTTGGTCACCACGTCCTTGAGGATCTTGTTCAGCGCCGTGCCGATATGGATGTCGCCGTTGGCGTAGGGCGGGCCGTCGTGGAGGATGAATTTCTCCCGGCCCCTGGATTGGGCGCGCAGGCGCTCGAACAGGCCCAGGCGGGCCCAGAACGCCAGCAGCTCCGGCTCCTTTTTGGGCAGGCCGGCGCGCATGGGGAAATCGGTTTCGGGCAGGAAGACGGTGGAGCGGTAGTCGGCGGTCACGGCGTGGCTCGTCGGACAGATATGTCAGGGAACGTCGCGGCGCGAATAGGGCGCGGCACGGTGGGAATAACGCAATACCCGGCCGCCGGTCAGCGGACCGGGCCGATAATTCGCTCCCCGATGGCGGCGGGAGCCGCCTTGTCGCGACGGCATTGCATTGCAACAAACATACGGAGGGGGGTGCAGGGGGTCAAGGTGAGCGCGGATCGGCGCATACCCCCTGAAAAGGCCGGGGTCGCTCCGCGACGGACGAGCCTGCCGTCGCGGAGCCTCCGGGCCGGTCGGGCTTAGCGGCTCCAGCCGCGGCCACGGTCCGGATCGCGGTAGTCGGGGACGCCATCGCGGTCGCGATCGCGCTGCTTGTAGTCGGCAACGCCGTCGCGGTTGCGGTCGCGCTGCTTCCAGTCGGGGACGCCGTCGCGGTTGCGATCACGCGGGGGCGGCGGGTTGTTGTAGACGTAGGCCGGGCGCGGCGGCGGGTTGTTATAGACATAGGTCGGCGCCGGCTGAGAATAGTACGGCTGGTTGTAGCCGTAAGACGGCTGGCCGTAGCCGTAAGCGGGCTGGCCGTAGCCATAGGCCGGCTGGCCATAGCCGCTCGAATAGGGTGCATAGCCATCCTGGTACGGAACGCAAGCGGCGAGCCCGCCTATGGCGAGAGCGGCAGCAGCGATCTGACGGATCATCGTTTCCTCACTTGACCGAGCCGTCCGGCTTCCGGGCGCGGACCAGGCTGGCCTCACCCGCTATCAAGCGGGTTTCTCATGGCAGTCTGCCGGAAGGAATCCGGCGGAATCAGGGCATGTGGTATCCGACGATTACGGGCAGTCGATGGTGGCCACTACCGGTCGATGATCGGAACCGATATCGGGGCCGACGCGCCGGTCGACGACGCGGCAGTCGCCGGCCGCCAGCACATGATCGATCGGCAGGCCCATCCAATGCGGCACCCACGTCGTCCAGGTCGGGCGCCAGAAGCCGGGCGCGTGGCGCAGCGGCGAGTCGCGCACGAGGCGACGCATCGAGCGGTTCCACGGCGTGGCGTTGAAGTCGCCGGCAACGATCAAGGGCGTGCGCGTGCGCCGGGCGAAGCCTGCGATATCGTCCAGCATCGTATCCCGGGCGAGCCGCCAGGCCGGATGAGTCGGCACCGAAGCGTGCAGCGTCATCAGGTCGAGCCGCCGTTGCCCCACCGACAGCATCGCCATGGCCAACGTGCCGTGGGTGCGGATGCCGACCTCGTCCGCCATCTCGAAGGGATATCGCGACAGGATCGCGAGATCATCCGCCGGTCCGGGCAGGCGGCGATACGGCAGGATCGGATCCAGCTTGTCGAGTTCCGCCGCCCAGCGCGACGTGGTCTCCTGGGTGACGACGATGTCCGGCGCTTCGACCTGCAGCCAGTCGCGCAGCGATTGGTGCTGGCGATTGCTCCACAGCAGATTGACGGTGACGAGCTTCAGCCGGATGCCGCTACGCGCTTCCTGCGGCGGCGTCGCCGCGCGCACCGTCCTGAGGATCGTGGCGCCATTGACGATGAAGCAGGCGACGAAGATCGCCACCACCGCCCCGCGCCAGCCGCCGCGCAGGGTGAAGCCCAGCGGCAGGACCGCCAGGGCAGCCACCAGCAGATGCGGCCGGAAGCTCTCGACGAGATCGGCGACCCAGGCCTCCGAACGAAACACCGCCGTCGCGCTGGCCGCAGCCAGTGCGAGCGCAGCGAGCAGCACGCACGCGGTCCAGATTTTGCGCCCCGCCTTCATGCCAGCGATCGTGGCGGCACCTGGCGCCGCGACGATGGCCGATTCCAGCGGAATTCGTGCAGCGGTTCCTTCTGCCTCGGGGCCATCCGCGGCCCCTGACCTGCACGGGGAGAAGGGACGGCGTCAGCCGGCGCGCAGGATCTCGCGCGCGGCGTCGCGGTCGGCGGCGATCTGGCTCTTCAGCGCTTCCAAACCGGCGAACTTCATCTCCGGGCGGATGAAGTCCACCAGGGCGACGCGCATCGTGCGGCCGTAGAGGTCGCCATCGAAGCCCAGCACGTGGACCTCGAAGTTCTCCCGCAGCTTGCCGAAGGTCGGGCGGCGGCCGAGGTTGGCCACGGCGTCGCGCCACACCCACTCGCCCTTCTCCTCGATCGCGGCGCGCACGGCATAGACGCCGAAGCGCGGCCGCAGGTACTCGCCCAGCGTCACGTTGGCGGTGGGGAAGCCGATGGTCCGGCCCCGCTTGTCGCCTTCCTCGACCGTGCCCTCGATCTCCCAGGGATGGCCCAGCAGATCGGCGGCCTCGCGCACCATGCCGGCGCGCAACGCCTCGCGGATGCGCGTGGAGGAATAGATCTCGCCCTCGCGCATGACAGGCGGCACGACCGTCACGGCGAAGCCGCGATCGGCGCCCATGCGCTGCAGCAGGTCGACATTGCCCGAGCGGCGCGCGCCGAAGGTGAAGTCGTAGCCGCACACGACATGGCGCGCGCGCAGGCCCGCGACCAGGATGCCGTCGACGAAATCCTCGGCGGCCACCGCGGCGAAGTCGGGATCGAAGCGCTGCGCCAGCACCGCCTGCACGCCGTAGCGGGCCAGCAGCCGCGTCTTGGCCGCCGGCGAGGTCAGGCGAAAGGGCGCCGTGTCCTTGACGAAGAAGGTGCGCGGATGCGGTTCGAAGGTCAGCGCCACCACGGGCGCCTCGAGTGCCTTGGCGAAGTCGGCCGCCTGGCCGATCAGCACCTGGTGCCCGCGGTGCACGCCGTCGAAATTGCCCAGCGGCACCACCGCGCCTTGCCACGGCGCAGCGACGTCGAGCCAGTCGTCGAAGACGGGGATGCCGCTCATCGGCCGAGCCTAGGCCGCCATCGGCCGGCTGGGCACGAGGATCACCGCCTCGCCGTCGAGCACCACCTTGTCGCCGCACAGGCATTCGGTGCGGAGCTTGATGCGCTTGCGATCGGGCACGATCTCGACGATCTCGCAGCGCGCCGTCACCGTGTCGCCGATCTTCACCGGCGCCTTGAAGTTCAGCGATTGCGAGACATAGATCGAGCCGGGGCCGGGCAGCCGGGTGCCGACCACGGTCGAGATGAAGCTGGCGCTCAGCATGCCGTGCGCGATGCGCTGGCCGAAGCGCGAGGTCCTGGCGAAACCCTCGTGCAGATGGATCGGGTTGGTGTCGCCGGAGACGCCGGCGAAGGCGGTGATGTCGGCCTCGGTGATGGTCTTGCCGAACACCGCCGACATACCGACC
>CAYNOF010000612.1:0-4183 GCA_964398335.1 uncultured Rhizobiaceae bacterium | reverse complement strand
GTTGCCCGGACTGCTTCTGCATGGGGAAAACTGCGCTGGAACGCCGACATCGCGTAAACTGAGAATTGGGCGTCTTGTGCGACGCGCGGAATTGTTAGAGGACGACGGGTTTTGTTCAATCAGACACTTGCGAAGGTTTTCGGGACCAGTAACGAACGTGCCGTCAAGCGCATGCTGCCGGTGGTCCAACGAATTAATGGGCTCGAACCGGAGATAGAAAAGCTCTCCGACGAGGAACTGCGCGCGAAGACAGCCGAGTTCAAGCAGAGGGTCACAGATGCAGTGAATCGGGCGAATATAGACCCCGCCGACGAAGATGCGGCGGACAGGATTCGCACGGCAGAACAGGTGGCCCTCGACGAGATACTGCCCGAAGCATTTGCCGTGGTGCGCGAGGCGGGCCGGCGAGCAGTTGGCATGCGTCATTTCGACGTGCAGTTGATCGGCGGCATGGTGCTGCATGAGGGCAAGATCGCCGAGATGAAGACCGGCGAGGGCAAGACCCTGGTCGCCACCCTGGCGGTCTATCTCAACGCCCTGGCCGGCAAGGGCGTGCACGTCGTCACGGTCAACGACTACCTGGCCCGCCGCGACTCCGAATGGATGGGCCAGATCTACCAGTTCCTCGGCCTGACCGTCGGCTGCATCGTGCACGACCTCTCCGACGAGGAGCGCCGGGCGGCCTACGCCTGCGACGTCACCTACGGCACCAACAACGAGATCGGCTTCGACTACCTGCGCGACAACATGAAGTTCCGCGCCGACATGATGGTCCAGCGGCCGTTCAACTTCGCCATCGTCGACGAGGTCGACTCGATCCTGATCGACGAGGCGCGCACGCCGCTGATCATCTCCGGCCCGGCCGAGGATTCCTCCGAGCTCTACCGCAATGTCGACGCGCTGATCCCGCTGCTGGGGCCCGAGCATTTCGAGAAGGACGAGAAGCAGCGTACCGTGTCCTTCACCGAGGCCGGTGCCGAGCGCATCGAGGAGCTGATGCAGGAGAAGGGCCTGCTCGAGCCCGACTCCAACCTCTACGCCGTGCACAACGTCTCGCTGGTGCATCACGCGACGCAGGCACTGCGCGCCCACAAGCTGTTCACGCGCGACGTCGACTACATCGTCAAGGACAACCAGGTCATCATCATCGACGAGTTCACCGGCCGCATGATGACCGGCCGGCGCTACTCCGAGGGCCTGCACCAGGCGCTGGAAGCCAAGGAGCAGGTCGAGATCCAGCGCGAGAACCAGACGCTGGCCTCGATCACCTTCCAGAACCTGTTCCGCATGTATCCCAAGCTCAGCGGCATGACCGGCACGGCGATGACCGAGGCGGCCGAGTTCGGCGAGATCTACGGCCTGGAGGTCGTCGAGATCCCGACCAACGTCACCGTGGCGCGCAAGGACCACGACGACGAGGTCTACCGCACCGGCCGCGAGAAGGAGGCCGCGATCATCGCCGAGATCGAGGCGGCACGGAAACGCCAGCAGCCGGTGCTGGTCGGCACGGTGTCGATCGAGAAATCCGAGGAGCTGTCGGCGGCGCTCAAGAGCAAGGGCATCCGCCACCAGGTGCTCAACGCGCGCTTCCACGAGCAGGAGGCGGAGATCATCGCCCAGGCCGGGCGGCCGGGCGAGGTCACCATCGCCACCAACATGGCCGGCCGAGGCACCGACATCCAGCTCGGCGGCAATCTCGAGATGCGCCTGCGCACCGAGCTGCCCGGCCTGCCCGACGATGCCGCGCGCGAGGCGCGCAAGGCGGAGATCGAGGCCGAGATCGCCGAGTCGCGCAAGAAAGTGCGCGAGGCCGGCGGCCTGTACGTGATCGGCACCGAGCGGCACGAGAGCCGCCGCATCGACAACCAGCTGCGCGGCCGCTCGGGCCGCCAGGGCGATCCCGGCGCGTCGAAGTTCTTCCTGTCGCTCGACGACGACCTGATGCGCATCTTCGGCACCAACCGCATGGAAGGCGTGCTGCAGCGGCTGGGCCTGCAGGAAGGCGAGGCCATCGTCCATCGCTGGATCAACAAGGCGCTGGAGCGCGCCCAGCAGAAGGTCGAGGCGCGCAACTTCGAGATCCGCAAGAACCTGCTGCGCTACGACGACGTGATGAACGCCCAGCGCAAGGTGGTCTATGCCGAGCGCATCGAGATGATGGCCGAGGACGACCTGTCCGACACCGTCTCGGGCATGCGCCAGCAGGTGATCGAGGGCATGGTCAAGCGCGCCATTCCCGAAGGCAGCTACTCCGAGCAGTGGGACGTCGCCGGGCTGAAGGAGCACGTGCAGCGCGTCTTCGGGCTGGACCTGCCGGTCGACGAATGGGCCAAGGAAGAGGGCATCGCCGACGACGAGATCCGCGAGCGCCTGCTCGACGCGGCCAACCGCCAGATGGCGGAGAAGGCGGCGAATTACGGCCCCGACGTCATGCGCCAGGTCGAGAAGAGCGTCGTGCTGCAGGTCTTCGACCAGTCGTGGAAGGAGCACCTGCTGCATCTCGACCAGCTGCGCCAGGGCATCGGCCTGCGCGCTTACGGCCAGAAGGATCCGCTCAACGAGTACAAGCGCGAGGCCTTCAACCTGTTCGACGACATGCTCGCCAACATGCGCGAGGAGGTCACGCGGGTGCTGGCCTATGTGCAGATCCGCTTCGAGGAGCCGCCGCCGATGCCGACCGGCCCCGACCCGGCGATGATGCAGGCGATGCATGAGAGCCCGGCCATGGCCGGCGCCGACGCGCTCTATGCCGACGCCTCCTCGGGCGCGCTGCCGCCGGGCGGCCTCGACCCCGATCCGGTCACCGACAACATGGCCGGCCGGCCGCAGCCGGTGCGCACCGCGCGCGCCGCTGCCAGGGTCGACCCGAACGACCCGGGTACCTGGGGCAAGGTCTCGCGCAACGCCGCCTGCCCCTGCGGCTCGGGCAAGAAGTACAAGCACTGCCACGGCCGCTTCGCCTAGGCCCCGGCGAGGCGCCATATGAAGCCTGGCGCGCCCCGGCGCGTTAGTCGCGAGAGGGCGCGTGTCGGACGCGCCCGACGCGATGGAGATGCCCATGGCCGCCCGCCGCAAGACCGCCGCCAAGCGCAAGACCGCAACCCGACCCAGGACGCCGTCGACGCGCTACTGGTCCGCCGAGGTCACCGAGAAGAGCGACGCGCTGACACTGGAGAAGAGCGTTTTCACGTTGCGCTCGCCGCGCGGCATCGCACAATCCCTGAAGCGCTCGGCCGAACGCAGCCGCCGACGCAAATCGAGCCCATATCGATCGGCGATGTCGATGCTGACCTTCTACCTCAACCGAGCCGGCAAGAACCTCTCAGCCGGTCGCAAGCGCACGCTTGAGGCGGCGAAGGACGAGTTGCGCAAGGCCTTCGGCCGCGCATGAGTGACGCTGCGGCCCTGGCGCAACGAGCGGCGGAGCTGGAAGCCAGGGCCGAGGCCGTCAACCGCCACTACAACCGCACGACCTGGATCCGCTTCACCATCACCTTCTTCCCGGTGCCGCTGGTCGTGGTGATCATGCGCCTGCATGTCGACGCCTGGGTCTACTACATCTACGGCGCGGCGATCGTGGTGCTGGCGGTCTCGATGTACACCCTCGACGGCGCCGCCCGCGATCGGTGCGAGGCGGCGGACCGCGCCGCCGAGGCGGCGCGCCGGCTGAGCGACGGCGCCGCGTCTACTTCTTCTCCGCCGAGTCAGGCGGCGGCTGGCTGATCCGGCCGGAACCGGCGATTCGGCTGTACAGCGCCTTCGGGCGAATCAGAAGGCGCACGTCGCCCGAGCCGGCGATCTCGACATTGGCGCTGTCCGTCGGCGACGCCTCGACGTGTCCGCTGCCGGAGATCTTGACGGTCAATCGCCGCACGTCGAGGTCGCCCACGCGCACCTGGCCGGATCCGGCGATGCTCAACGTCAATTGCCCGATGCGGCCCTGGCCCGAGACACTGGCCCTGCCGGCGACGTTCACCGCCAGCTCGTCCTGATCCATGTTCTCCAGCACAAGCCGGCCCGATCCATTCAGGGCGATGTGGTGGATCGTCTCGCCCGGCAGCGTGATCTCGATCTCGGGCGGCGGCCCGATGGGATGGCACGCCAGCACGATGGCGTGGCCGCGCAGCGCGACGCGCTCGAGGAAGGGGCCGGGACCGCGCACCACGACGTCTGTGCTGGAGCC
>CAYNOF010000611.1:0-3076 GCA_964398335.1 uncultured Rhizobiaceae bacterium | reverse complement strand
ATCGTCTTCCACGCCAAGCTCGGCACGCAGGCCGAGCGCGTCGAGCGCATCGTCAACCTGGCGCAGGCGATCGTGAAGGCCGAGAGCTGCGGCTTCTTCCACATGACCGACCCCGCGCATGTCGAGACCGCGGCGCGGCTCGCCAAGGCCGATCTCACGTCAGGCATGGTGGGCGAATTCCCCGAGCTGCAGGGCGTGATGGGCGGATACTACGCGCAGGTCGAGGGCCTGCCGCTCGATGTTTCGATCGCGATCTCCGATCACTACGCGCCGACCGGCCCCGATTCGCGCTGCCCGCATTCGCCGGTGGCCGTGGCGGTGGCGCTGGCCGACAAGCTCGACACGCTGGTGGGCTTCTGGGCGATCGACGAGAAGCCCACCGGTTCGAAGGATCCCTACGCGCTGCGCCGCGCGGCGCTGGGTACGATCCGGTTGATCACCGAGAACGGCCTGCGGCTGAAGCTGACCGATCTGTTCAAGGCGGCAGCGGCGTGGCGCGAGGTCGACAGCCGCGAGCTGCTGGCGTTCTTCGCCGACCGCCTGAAGGTCCAGGTGCGCGAGCAGGGCGTGCGGCACGACCTGGTGAACGCCGTCTTTGCGCTGGGCACCGAGGACGATCTCGTGCGTTTGCTGGCGCGGGTGAAGGCGCTGCAGGCCTTCATCGACTCCGACGACGGCAAGAACCTGCTCGTCGCCTACAACCGCGCCGCCAACATCGTGAAGGCCGAGGAGCGCAAGGACAAGGCGCTGGCGGCCCAGCTCAGGGCTGCGCCCGATGCGGCGCTGTTCGAGCAGACCGAGGAGAAGGCGGTGGCCGCGGCGCTGCAAAGCGCCGACGCGACGGCGGAGCCGGCTTTGTTGCGCGAGGATTTCACGGCGGCGATGTCGGCGCTCGCAACCCTGCGCGGACCGCTCGACGCTTTCTTCGAAAAGGTCACAGTGAACGTGTCGGACCGTCCCGATTTGCGCCTGAATCGTCTCCGATTGCTGCGGCAAATCAGTGGGACCATCGACCATGTCGCAGACTTCTCGAAAATTGAAGGCTAGTGAGCTCGCGATGACCAAGTGGGTCTACGGCTTTGGCAACGGCACCGCCGAGGGACGCGCCGACATGCGCAACCTCCTGGGCGGCAAGGGCGCGAACCTGGCGGAAATGTCGAGCATCGGCCTGCCGGTGCCGCCGGGCTTCACCATCACCACCGAGCTCTGCACGCACTACTACGACAACGAGAAGTCGTATCCCAGGGAGCTGAGGGGCGAGGTCGAGGCGGCGCTGACGCAGGTCGAGAAGATCGTCGGCCGCAAATTCGGCGACGCCGCCAATCCGCTGCTGGTCTCGGTACGGTCAGGCGCGCGCGCCTCGATGCCGGGCATGATGGACACGGTGCTGAACCTCGGGCTCAACGACAGCACGGTGCTGGGCCTGGCCAAGTCCTCCGGCGACGAGCGTTTCGCCTATGACTCCTATCGCCGCTTCATCCAGATGTATTCCGACGTCGTGCTCGAGGTCGACCATCATCACTTCGAGGAGATCCTCGAGCTGAAGAAGGAAGACCTCGGCGTCCAGCTCGACACCGACCTGAAGGCGCAGGACTGGAAGGACGTCATCGCCAGGTACAAGCGTGCGGTCGAGCGCGAGCTGGGCAAGCCCTTCCCGCAGGATCCGCACGAGCAGCTGTGGGGCGCGATCGGCGCGGTGTTCGGCTCGTGGATGAACCAGCGCGCCATCACCTATCGGCGCCTGCACTCGATCCCGGCCGACTGGGGCACCGCGGTCAACGTGCAGGCCATGGTGTTCGGCAACATGGGCGACGATTGCGCCACCGGCGTCGCCTTCACCCGCGATCCCTCGACCGGCGACAACGTCTTCTACGGCGAGTACCTGGTCAACGCGCAGGGCGAGGATGTCGTGGCCGGCATCCGCACGCCGCAGCATCTGACCATCGCCGGCAAGCAGGCGCAGAAATCCGACAAGCCGGCGATGGAAGAGGCGATGCCCGACGTCTTCCGCCAGCTCGCCGAGATCCGCGCGACCCTGGAGCGGCATTACCGCGACATGCAGGACATCGAGTTCACCGTGCAGGGCGGCAAGCTCTACATGCTGCAGACCCGCAACGGCAAGCGCACGGCCAAGGCGGCCTTGCGCATCGCCGTCGACATGGTGCGCGAGGGCCTGATCGATTCGAAGGAAGCGGTGGCGCGCGTCGCGCCCGCGTCGCTCGACCAGCTGCTGCATCCCACGCTCGATCCGAAGGCGCCGCGCAAGGTGCTCGATCGCGGCCTGCCGGCCTCGCCGGGCGCCGCCTCGGGCGCCATCGTCTTCACCGCCGACGAGGCGGAGAGGCGCGCGCGCGAGGGCGAGAAGGTGATCCTGGTGCGGCGCGAGACCAGCCCCGAGGACATCCACGGCATGCACGCCGCCGAGGGCATCCTGACCTCGACCGGCGGCATGACCAGCCACGCCGCCGTGGTGGCGCGCGGCATGGGCAAGCCCTGTGTCGCCGGCGCCGGCGGGGTGCGCATCGACGCTGCCAAGGGCACGATGACCGCTGGCGGCATGGTGCTGAAGGCGGGTGACGCGATCACGCTCGACGGCGGCACCGGCCAGATCATGCTGGGCGTGGTGCCGACCATCCAGCCCGAGCTCAGCGGCGAGTTCGCCGAGCTGATGAAATGGGCCGACGCGGTGCGCAAGCTCAAGGTGCGCACCAACGCCGAGACGCCGGCTGACGCGGCGCAGGCGCGCAAGTTCGGCGCCGAGGGCATCGGGCTCTGCCGCACCGAGCACATGTTCTTCGAGGGCGACCGCATCGTCGCGGTGCGCCAGATGATCCTGGCCGACGACGAGAAGGGCCGCCGCGCCGCGCTGGCCAAGATCGAGCCGATGCAGCGCCAGGACTTCGTCGAGCTGTTCGACATCATGGCCGGCCTGCCGGTGACCATCCGCCTGCTCGATCCGCCGCTGCACGAGTTCCTGCCACAGGGCGATGAGCAGATCGCCGAAGTGGCGGAGAAGATGGGAGTCGGGATCAGGCGCCTGAAAGCCCGCATCACGAGCTTGCGCGAGTTCAATCCG
>CAYNOF010000610.1:0-1778 GCA_964398335.1 uncultured Rhizobiaceae bacterium | reverse complement strand
TCGCCGCCATCGGCGAGCTCACCGGCGGCATCGCGCACGACTTCAACAACCTCTTGACCGCCGTGATCGGCGCGGCCGAGCACATCGAGGATATGCTGGGCCCCGACCACGAGCTGCGGCCGACGCTCGACGTCGCGCTGTCGGCGGCGGCCAAGGCGGCGGCGCTGACCGGCCAGCTGCTGGCCTTCGCGCGCAAGCAGACCCTGGCGCCGCAGACCCTCGAGGCCGGCGTTGCGGTGGGCGAGGTCGGCCGCCTGCTGCGTCCGACGATGGGCGGGCGCGTCGGCATCGTCGTCCGGCCGACCACGGAGAAGCTGTGGGTGCGCGCCGATCCCACGCAGCTCTCGACCGCGCTGATCAATCTCGCCATCAACGCGCGCGACGCGATGCCCGACGGCGGCACGATCACCCTGGGCACGCGCGTCTTGACGGTGGGCGCGATCGACGAGGCGCCGGTGCAGGGCATGGCGCCCGGCACCTGGGTGGCGATCGAGGTCGGCGACACCGGCACCGGCATGTCGCCCGAGGTGGTGCAGCGCGCCTTCGAACCGTTCTTCACCACCAAGGATGTCGGCAAGGGCACCGGCCTGGGGCTGAGCATGGTCTACGGCTTCATGACCCAGTCCGGCGGCCATGTCGGGCTGCGCAGCGCCGAGGGCAAAGGCACGACGGTGGCGCTGTATTTCGTGGCGGCCGAGCCACCGCCTTGATCCGGCCCCCGCCCGGCTGATAGGCCTTGCCATCGGCACTGCAACAGGGGCGGCGATGCGCAGATTGGAGTTCGGCTGGTTCGTGCCGACATCGGGCGACACGGATGCCTATGGCCATGCCGAGGCGTTCATCCCGCCCTCGATGGCGATGTTCGAGCGCGTGACGCAGGCGGCCGAGGCGGCCGGCTTCGAGTACATCCTGATCCCGGTGCAGACCGCGTGCTGGGAGGCCTGGATCACCTCGGCGATGCTGGTGGCGCGCACCAGATCGATCAAGCCGCTGGTCGCGGCGCGGCCGGGCTACATCAACCCGGCGCTGCTGGCCAAGATGATCTCGGCCTTCGACCAGCTCTCGGGCGGGCGCGTCTGCATCAACCTGATCGCCGGCGCCAGCGACGAGGAAGCCGCCGCCGACGGCATCCGCTTCGCCAAGGAGCAGCGCTACGAGTTGATGGACGAGGAGGTCCGGCTGTTGAAGATCCTGTGGAGCGCGACCGGCCGCGTCGATTTCGACGGCGCCTTCCACAAGCTCAAGGGCGCGCTCATCGTCCCCAAGCCGCTGCAGAAGCCGTGGCCGCCGTTCTATCTCGGCGGCGGCTCGAAGCAGGCCTGGGAGATCTCGGCCAGGCACAGCGACGTGCACCTGTTCTGGGGCGATACGCCCGAACGGATCGGTCAGCAGATCGCCGAGATCCGCGCGCTCGCGCGCCGGCACGACCGCCACGACGCGATCGGCTTCGGCATGCGCCTGCAGGTGATCGTGCGCGAACGCGAGGAAGATGCCTGGGCGGCAGCCGACCGGCTGATCGCCGATCTCGGCGAGCGCCACAAGGCGCGCATCGCCAACATGTTCAACGCCTCGGAAGCCAACCGCCGCATGAAGGAGCTGAGCAGGACCGAGGGCATGAAGATCGGCCCGCATCTGTGGACCGGGCTCACTTTGGCGCGGCCCGGCGCCGGCGTGGCCGTGGTCGGCGATCCCGAGCAGGTTGCCGGCACGCTGCAGCAATTCATCGATGTCGGCTGCCACTCCTTCTGCCTGTCGGGCTACCCGCACGACGAGGAAGC
>CAYNOF010000609.1:0-1317 GCA_964398335.1 uncultured Rhizobiaceae bacterium | reverse complement strand
AGCGCGCCGCGATCGCCAAGCATGGCCTGACCATGCGCGCGCTCAGCGGCGCGGAGATCACCCCGGCGCATTGGGACGCGTTCTTCCGCTTCTACATGGACACGGCCGACCGCAAATGGGGCAGTCCGTATCTGAATCGCGAATTCTTCCACCAGCTCGGCGGCTCGCTGGCGGAGAAGGTCGTGCTGATCGTCGCCGAGCGCGACGGCAAGCCGGTGGCCGGCGCGCTGAACCTGCGCGGCGACGACGCGATCTTCGGCCGCAACTGGGGCTGCATCGAGAACCACGACTTCCTGCACTTCGAGACCTGCTACTACCAGGCCATCGACTACGCGATCGCGCACGGGCTGCAGCGCGTCGAGGCCGGCGCCCAGGGCGAGCACAAGATCCAGCGCGGCTATCTGCCGACGCCGACCTACTCGGCGCACTGGATCGGCGACCGGCAACTGCGCGCGGCGATCGCCAATTTCCTCGACCGCGAACGCCCGGCGGCAGAGCGCGACATGGCGGCACTGATGGAATACTCGCCGTTCCGGAAAGAGAACGAAAAAGGCGACGAGTAGGCCTTACCAATCCGCTTCGGTCAGATCCTCGAGATCCTCGTCGGCACCGGGCGGATGCTCGAGCAGGTCGCGGGCCTTCTGCTCGTCGCGGCGTGAGACCTGAAGCTTCACGCCGCCGGCGCGATCGGAGATCGAAGGTAGCGCGCCAAAGATGCGGGTATCCGCCAGCACCGAGGGGACGCCCTGCGCATCGAGCATGCCGCGCGCGATATGCGCCTCGGCGATGCCGTCGAAGGTGGCGACGACCACGAGCGCCACGGCGTCGTAGTCGTCGGCGTCATCCGCCATGGACAGCGCTCAGTTGGCCAGCGCCGGTTCCGACGGCGTCGGCTTGCCCTCGGGCGGCGGCGAGAAGGCGAAGACGAGGTCGTTCTCGCCGACATCGACGCGCACCGTGCCGCCGTCCTTCAGGCGGCCGAACAGGATCTCGTCGGCCAGCGGCTTCTTGACCTTCTCCTGGATCAGCCGCGCCAGCGGACGGGCGCCGTAGAGGCTGTCGTAGCCGTTGGTCGCCAGCCACGAGCGCGCCGCCTCGCTGAGCTCGACCAGCACCTTGCGGTCGGCGAGCTGCGCCTCGAGCTCGGCGATGAACTTGTCGACCACGAGGCCGACCGTCTCCGGGCCGAGGCTGGCGAACTTGATCACCGTGTCGAGCCGGTTGCGGAACTCCGGCGTGAACAGGCGGTTGATCGCGTCGTCGTCCTCGTCCTTGCGCGTCGAGCGCTCGAAGCCGATCGGCGGCTTGGCGAGGTCG
>CAYNOF010000608.1:0-2263 GCA_964398335.1 uncultured Rhizobiaceae bacterium | reverse complement strand
GCCATCGTCCTCATCGACCTCGTGCTGGCCGGCGACAACGCGCTGGTCATCGGGCTGGTGGCGCGCGACCTGCCGAAGGACCGGCAGAAGCGCGTGATCTACTGGGGCACCGCCGGCGCCATCGTCATCCGCGCCATCATGGCCATCGCCGTGGTCTGGCTGCTCAAGATCCCCGGCTTCCTGCTGATCGGCGGCGTCGCCCTGGTGTGGATCGCGCGCCAGCTTCTGGCGCCCAGCCCGGATACCGGCATGGAGAGCCATGCGCATGGCGCCAGGCCGGCCAAGACCTTCGCCGGCGCCGTCAGGACCATCGTCATCGCCGACGCCGTGATGGGCGTCGACAACGTGCTGGCGATCGGCGGCGCGGCGCATGGCAGCGTGCTGCTGATCGTGCTCGGCCTGGCGATCAGCGTGCCGATCATCGTCTGGGGCAGCCAGCTGGTGATCAGGCTGGTCGACCGCTTCCCGGCGATCATCCTGCTGGGCGGCGCGGTGCTGGGCTGGACCGCCTACAAGATGATCGTCGCCGAGCCGCTCCTGAAGGACTGGCTCGCCGCCAACCGGCACGCCAGGCCGGCGATCGCCATCCTGGTCTTCGCGATCTCGATGGCGCCGTGGTACGCCGCGCGCCTGTCTGCCGCGCAGCGGCCGCTGGTCGTGCTGCTGCCCGCCCTGCTGCTGTGGTGGCTGGGCTTCGAGGCGATCAGCGACGTGATGAAGGTCGAGGTCACCTACGCCCACGGCAACGAGCTGGCCGACTACGCCTTGCAGGCGCTGCGGTGGCTCGGCTGGCTGCCCTTCGCCCTGGCCTGGCTGGCGATCCGCGAACGCCGCCACGTCGCAGGCTGACGACCGCCTCTCTCCCTCGCCCCGCACGCGGGGCGAGAGGACTCCTATCGACGCGGACGGCCGTCATTTCGTCCATCGCTTCAGGCCATCGTAAATGGCGGGAATGCTGATCTCGCCCTTGTAGCTGGGATGAATGTCGATGGCCTTGCGCATGGGGTGATAGCTCGCCGTGGTCAGCTCATCCTTCTCCGAGCCGGCAATCAATTTGCCTGCGATCTCCCAACCTGTTGCGAAGACGGCATCCAGGGGGTCCACCCCGTCAAACTTGCCGGCGCCAAGCCGCTTGGGAGTCCCGGCCCATCGCAACCTCGCGTACTGGCACTGCGCAATGTAGGCCATCGCTTCCGAAGCCCCGATATCCATGCCGTACTCGTACTTGTCGCAAAGAGCGTGCACGGTCTCGTGGACGACCAGCGCCTGAAGCGAGACGGAGAACGGGTTGGTGAAGTTGACCGATATCGTGTCCTTGACGCTGTCGTAGAAGGCCACGGCTGTTCCATCCCTGGTTCCCTCCGGCGCCCTTCCGAAGACGACTTTGATGGCCGTACCGAGGTCGCCGACCAGCCCGGAGAGCAGCGAAGGGTCGAACTTTCGACGCGAGATCGAGAACGGCTTCATCTCGAATATGGTCGACGAGTGCAGCACCGTCATCACCATGGTCAACGCCAGCTCATCTTTGCTCGGCATCGGAATTCTCCTCACGCCGCCGTGGTTATGGGCACACGGCGGCCAAGGATTGCATTCGAACATATGATTCCGGCTTTTGAGGGGCGGCGTCCTATCGGGCCGCGCCGGTGGACGCCCGGATCAGGCCTTCTTCTCCCAGCCGCCGCGCTCGCCCTGCTGCCAGTATTCGAGCGCATGGCCTTGGGCCTTGTAGTCGCGCCAGCGATCGCGCGCATCGGCGACCACGGCATCGTCGTGGCCGTCGAAGATCTCCGAGACGCGCTCCCACGCGTCGGGGCGGCTGGTGCGCGCGCCGTCGGCGACGAACAGGAACTGCGCGCCGTTGGGGTTCTCCTCGACATGGGTGAGCCACACCGGCTGGCGCTCGGCGTTGCCGTCGCGCGCCGCGCCGTGCGGCAGGAAGCTGCCGGCGTCGAAGGTCCACAGATGGGCGTTGAGCGCCTCGACGCGCTCGGCCGAGCTCAGCAGCACTACCGCACGCTTGCCCGCCGCGAGCGTGCGCTCCAGCAGACGCGGCAGCACCTCTTCGATGCCGCCGCGCATCAGGTGGTAGAAGCGGATGTCGCTCAGCGATCAGCTCTCCAGATTGTCGGCGACATACTGGTCGACCAGGCGCACGCCGAAGGCCGTGGCGCCCTTGGGTGTCGTGTCGTCGCCCTTGCCCGACCACGCGGTGCCGGCGATGTCGATATGCGCCCAGGGACGGTCGTTCTCGACGAAGCGCTTG
>CAYNOF010000607.1:0-2747 GCA_964398335.1 uncultured Rhizobiaceae bacterium | reverse complement strand
ACCGTCCGGACGCGGCGCCCGAAACGGCGCGCCAGCGCCTCGAGCGCCTGGCTGTTGCGGCCGGTCGCGACGACGCAGCCCGCTCCCATCGCCAGCGCGACCGCGACGCCGGCGCTGCCGAAATTGCCCGTGGCGCCGTTGACCAGCAGCGTCTCGCCCGGCTGCAGGCGCGCCGCCAGCAACCCGCCATAGGGCACCAGCAAGGTGCCCATGGCGCACCAGCGCGCGGCATCGGCCGGATCGATCGCGCCGATGCGCCGGGCGTGCTCGGTCGGGATCATCATGCGCTCGGCGACGGCGCCGTGATGGACATGGCGGTGCCGCTTGCGGGCGCCGTCGTCGACCGCGGTCAGGCCTTGCAGCAGGATGCTGGGCGCCTGGGTCTCGTCGCGCGAGCGCACGGTGGGATCGCAGAACACCCAGTCGCCGACCTTCAGGTGCGTCGCATCGGGCCCGATGGCGCGCACGCGGCCGATGCCGCCCGGCCCGGGCGCGATCGGCAGGTCCATGATGTAGCGCCGCGCGCCGCTGAAGACCTCGCCGGCATAGGCCAGAAGGCGCGTCGCGACGACGTCGACGATGACCTCGCCGGTGCCCATGACAGGCTCGGCCAGATCCTCGATGACGAGCGGAGAGCCGAAAGCCTTCAGCATTGCTGCCTTCATGGTGTCCATCCGGTGGGGGGTGAGCAGCGTCCATCATGACGGGCAGCCTCGACCTCATTCAGGCCTGGTATTATCCTAGGACCATGCAAACCCTCCCTGATCACGCCGATCCCCGCCGCGGCGAACTCGGCGATTTCCTGCGCTCGCGCCGCCAGCGTCTCAGCCCGAAATCCGTCGGCCTGCCCGACGGCAGGCGCCGGCGCACGCCGGGGCTGCGGCGCGAGGAAGTGGCCGAGCTCGCCGGCATCGGCGTCGACTGGTACATCCGCCTCGAGCAGGGCCGTGCGGTAAGCCCGTCGGTCACCACCATCGACGCCCTGGCTCGTGCGCTCAGGCTGAGCAAGATCGAGCGTGTGCACCTGAAGGCACTGGCGGCCACGGGCGACCGCCGCGCCTTCGTGCGCGAGAGCGTTCCCGACACGATCCGCCGTGTCGTCGACAGCCTCGACCAGCCCGCCTACATCACGGGCCGCCGCTGGGACGTGCTGGCGTGGAACCGCGCCGCAGCGGACGTCTTCGCCTTCGACCGGGCAGCCGAGGAAGACCGCAACATCCTCGTCTACGTGCTGACCAATCCGGCCACCAAGCGTCTGTTCGGCGCCGGCTGGCACGACGAGGCGCGCCGCATCGTCGCCCAATTCCGCGCCACGCATGATCTGTGGGCCGGCGATCCCGCCTTCATCACCCTGCTCGACCGGCTGAGGCGCGAGAGCCCGGAGTTCACCGGCTGGTGGGAAGCGCACGACGTCGGCCGCTCGGTCGCCGGCCAGAAGAAGCTGCGCCATCCGACCCGCGGCACCTTGCGCTTCGAGTACGCGACCTTCCAGGCCAACGACGATCCGGCGCTGAAGCTGATCATCTACACGCCGGTCACACCCTGAGGGATCGCATTGCAGTGGCTGCCAATCTCCAGGCGATCGCCAGGGAGATGGGCGAGTTCGCCGCTGACATCGTAGAATGCGCCCGATCGGGAAGCGGGAGAACGTCAGGTGTGGCAGAGCCTCTTGGGTCTGGTGGTGCTGACCGTGCTCGCCTGGGCGCTGAGCGAGAACCGCCGCAACGTGATGTGGCGGCCGGTGCTGATCGGCATCGTGCTGCAGGTCGTGCTGGCGGTGCTGTTCCTGCGCGTGCCTGTCCTGCGCGAGGGGCTCTCGGCGCTGACCGGCGCGGTCGATGCGCTGGCTTCGGCGACCAAGGCCGGTACCGCCTTCGTCTTCGGCTATCTCGGCGGCGCGGCCCTGCCCTTCCAGGAGAGCTATCCCGGCGGCGGCTTCGTGCTGGCCTTCCAGGCGCTGCCGCTGGTGCTGGTGATCTCGGCGCTGTCGAGCCTGCTGTTCCACTGGCGCGTGCTGCCGGCGCTGGTGCGCGGGCTGTCCTGGCTGCTCGAGCGCACCATGAAGGTCGGCGGCGCGGTCGGCCTGTCGACCGCGGCCAACATCTTCGTCGGCATGGTCGAGGCGCCGCTGTTCATCCGCCCCTACCTCAAGCGGGTGAGCCGCAGCGAGCTGTTCGTGATCATGACCGCGGGCATGGCCGGCGTCGCCGGCACGGTCATGGTGCTCTACGCGATCATCCTGTCGACCGCGGTGCCGGGAGCGCTGGGCCACATCCTGCTGTCCTCGTTCCTCACCGCGCCGGCGGCGATCGTGATCTCGCTGCTGATGGTGCCGGACGACCGGCCGCCGACCGGCGCCACGCTCGATCAGGACGAGGGCCGCGCGCACAGCAGCATGGACGCCATCGTGCGCGGCACGCTGGGCGGGCTGGAGCTGCTGCTCAACATCATCGCCATGCTGATCGTGTTCGTGGCGCTGGTGGCGCTGGTGAACCTGATCCTCGGCCTGCTGCCGGATGTGTGGGGCGCCAGGATCACCCTGCAGCGGACGCTCGGCTGGGCCATGGCGCCGGTGTGCTGGCTGATGGGCATCCCCTGGGCCGAGGCGCCGGCGGCAGGCTCGCTGATGGGCCAGAAGATCGTGCTCAACGAATTCATCGCCTATATCGAGATGGCCAGGCTGCCGCCCGACGCCCTGTCGGAACGCTCCAGGCTGATCATGACCTACGCCATGTGCGGCTTCGCCA
>CAYNOF010000606.1:0-4426 GCA_964398335.1 uncultured Rhizobiaceae bacterium | reverse complement strand
GCTGGCCGCGCTGCGCGAGCTGCAGCACATCAGGCTCGTGCTGGTGGCGCAATACTCGCGGCAGACCTGGGAAACCGAGGAATTCCGCCGCAAGGAGGTCGCCGTGACCCGGGCCGTCATCGCCTGCGCCAGGGAACGCGGCATCGACACCGTCGACACCTACGACGCCGTCGCCGAGGCGGTTCGCGCCCGCGGCATCGAGGGCAGCGACACCGGCATCCACATGAACCCCGCCGGCAACCGGCTCACCGCCGAGCTGATCGCGGGCTGGCTGAAGCAGCACCCGTAGTCACCGCTTGATCACCGGCATTGCGCCTGTCGCCTGACTAGATTGCTTCCAGTCGATGCAGGCAGAGGTCAAGTATGGCCACAGTCGATCGCGCCGCCGCTCCTTTCGCCGGCTTCTCCGCCGGCGCCATGCTGAAGGAGGCCAGGCGGGTGGCCCGGTCGGTCTGCCCGCAGCCGCTCCTGAACTGGCGCGAGGCGCGCTTCTACGCGCGCTATGGCGAGGTCGAGCTGCACCTGCTGGAATTCCTCTGCGCGCGCGATCTCGACGCCATCGACGTCGGCGCCAATGACGGCAGCTACGTGCATTTCCTGCGCCGCCACGCACGGCGCGTCGTGGCCTTCGAGCCGATGCCGCATCTCGCCGCCGCGTTGCGCCGCAAGTTCCACGGCAGCACCGTCGTCGTGCGCGAGCTGGCGCTGTCCGACGCGGTCGGCACCGCGCAGCTGCACATGCCGGTGGTCGACGGCGTCGTGGTCACCGGCTGCTCGACGATCTCGCAGCGCGCGTCGCAGACCTATCCCGGCCACCAGGCCATCGCCGTGGCGATGGAACGGCTCGACGACGTCTATTCCGGCGATGTCGGCTTCATCAAGATCGACGTCGAGGGCCACGAGCAGGCGGTGCTCGACGGCGCCATCGCCACCATCAGCCGCTGCCGGCCGCGCCTGCTGGTCGAGCTCGACGAGCGCCTGGCGCCCGGCGCCATTGCGCGCGCGCTGGCCTATTTCGACGCGCTGGGCTATCGCGGCCACTACGTGCGGCCGGGCCGCCTGGTGCCGATCGAGGAATTCTCGACCGCGCAGCTGCAGCGGCCCGACAACCTGCCCGACCTCACCGCGCCGCTGACGGCGCGCCAGCGCTTCGCCCGTTACGTCTACAACTTCATCTACCTGCCACCGGGCGAGCCCGCCGCGACGGTGGAGAGCATCAACCGCCGCCTGCTGTTCCTCTAGGCGGCGCGGGATCTTTCGTCGGCGCGAAGATCCCGCGCCGCGCTCGCGATGACAAAGCGCCCGCGCGGCTCGGCCTCGCGCATGCGCTGCACGAGGCTGCGGCCGATGCGATCCCAGTCGAATTCCCGCTCGCAGGCGGCATAGGCCCGTTCATGCCGCGCGTTGAGCGTGGCGAAGTCGTCGACCAGCGCCACGATCGCACGCACCATCGCGGCATGGCTGTCGAACAACCCGAAGCTGACGCCGTCCTGCAGCGGCATGCCCGGCAGCGCGATGCGCATCGCCAGGATCGGCAGGCGCGCGAAGACGTAGTCGAGTCCCTTCAGCTTGAAGCCGCCGAGCTGGTCCGGCACCAGCGCCAGCCGCGCCCCGGCCATGTAGGGCTGCACATCCGCGACCGGCCCGATGAACGCGACGGTCGGGAAGCGCCGGCGCAGCCCGGCGAGATAGCTTTCCTCGGCCGCACCCACGACCTGCAGGTCGATGCCTTCGCGCGCCAGCGTGGGCGCCGCAGCGTCGAGGAAGGATTCCAGGCTGGCGCGTTTGGGCGGCCAGTCGAAGCTGCCGACGATGACGGCGCGGCGCGGCGTGCCGGCATCGATGCGACGCGCGCGCAGGCGCGGGCCGTCATAGCCGGGCGGCAGGAAGGCGACCGGCGGCGCCATCGGCTCGGCGGCGAAGGCCCGGCAATCCTCGGGCGTGTTGGAGGTCAGCAGATCGGCGGCGGCGATCAGCCGGCGCTCCAGGTGCCTGACCTTCAGCGCCTCGAGCGCGCGCGCCAGGCGCATCGGTCCCGACGCCGTCCGGGCGATGCGGCGCGCGACGGTGATCTCGTGGTTGTGCGCGATATACACCAGCCGCGGCGGCGGCGATGCCGTCCGGCGGTGATGCTCGACCAGCGACAGCGCCCAGCCCGCCGAGATGCTGTCGAAGACCACCGCGTCGAAATGATGCGACGCCAGGCTGCGCGCGATCGCGCGCGACGCCGCCGCCGAGTGGCCGTAGGCGCCGACCACCGGATCGGCACTCCGCTCACGCTGCCAGCGCCCGCGTGGCTGCATCGGCACCTCGCGCAGATCGGCTGGCGGATTGCGGCTCGGCCGCATCGCCCAGCATGTCAGCCGCGCGCCGGCGCGCATCGCCGAGTCGATCAGCCCCTTGCTGTAGATCAGCTGGCCATTCGTGGGTGGATCGACATAGGCCAAAGTCAGCCACAGACAATCCATACCGGCCTCCGCATGCCCATGCGGCCGCCACATTGACCGCGCCCGGCGGGGCCGCCAGTGATCAAACTGTGTCGCCAAAGTATTGATCGCGCGCGCGACTTCGAGCCGCCCCGGCACCGCTTGGCCAATAGTGCGGTGCAAAATGGGCGTCACAATCTAAACACTGGCTGCAAATGCCGTTCGCAGCATTTCATGGAGGTCGTAACCGAGCCCCCGAGTGTCTCCGGTCGGCTCCTAGGAGGTCGGATGTCCCTGGCACAGGTGGAGGACCCAGTCCTTTCCCAGGCCTTCGTCTGCAAGCGTACGGACAGCGTGTTCACCGCCATCGAGAAATGCCTCGACAATGGTCTGGGCACCTGCCTGATCGTCGGCGACGACTACCGACCGCTGGGCCGCATCTCGCTCGACGACATCCGGCGTGCCCTGCTCGACGGCCGCGCGCTCGACGATCCCAGCCTCGAGCGCCACCTTGCCGACCTCGCCGCCCGGCCGGCCGCCTCGCGGCACAACGACACGGTGGTCGAACCGGAGATCCTGCAGGCGCTGCTCGACGCCGATGGCCGCCTCGCCGGCGTCGCCGTCGACCGCTCCGAGGCGCTGGTGCAGGTGGCGCGCCCCGACCTGACCCACCACGAGTTCCGCGCCGTCATGGACGCCTTCATCTCGACCTGGATCTCGAGCAAGGGCGCCTATGTGCAGAAGTTCGAGGACGAGTTCAGCGCCTTCACCGACACGCGCCACGCGATCTCGGTCGCCAACGGCACCGTCGCGCTGCACGTGGCGCTGGTCGCGCTCGACATCGGGCCGGGCGACGAGGTCGTCGTGCCCGACCTCACCTTCGCCGCCACCATCAACGCCGTGCTGCACTGCGGCGCCACGCCGGTGATCGTCGACGTCGACCCGCGCACCTGGTGCATGAACATCGAGGCCGTGCGCGCCGCCTGCAGCGAGCGCACCCGCGCGATCATCCCGGTGCATCTCTACGGCCGGCCGGCCGAGATCGGGCCCATCGTGCGCTTCGCCCGGGAGCGCAACATCGCCGTGGTCGAGGATTGCGCCGAGGCGATCGGCGCGCGCTACCAGGGCCGCGTCGTCGGCCGGTTCGGCGACGTCGCCTGCTTCTCCTTCTTCGCCAACAAGATCGTCACCTGCGGCGAAGGCGGCATGTGCGTCACCGACTCCGATGCGCTGGCGCGCTCGCTGCGCGTGCTGCGCGATCACGGCATGACGCCCAACCGCTTCTACTGGCACGATCGCGTCGGCTACAATTACCGCCTCACCAACATCCAGGCGGCGATCGGCCAGGCGCAGCTCTGGCGCATCGACGACACGCTGGCGCGCAACCGCGCCATCGCCGCGATGTATCGCGACGCGATGGGCGGCATCCCCGATTTGCGCTTTCCGCCGCCGCTGCCGGACGACTGCGAACCGGTGGTCTGGCTGACCTCGGTGCAGGTCCCCGCCGACAGGCGGCTGGCGATCCAGCAGGCCGCCTACGAGGCGCGCATCGAGCTCAGGCCCTTCTTCCACCCGCTCTCCGCGATGCCGCCCTACGAGCGCTTCGGACGACCGTGTCCGCACGCGCAGGCGCTGGCGGCCACCGGGCTGAACCTGCCGACCTCGCGCGCGGTCGACGAGCAGGTCGTCGAGCGCGTCGCCCGGGTGTTCCACGGCGTCCTGGCCTGACCATGCTCGCGACGATCATCATCGGCGGCGGACCCGGTGGCCTGGGTCCGCTGATCTCGGCGGCGCAGCGGGGCGTGCTGCCGGCCTGGCTCGACCGCGGCGTCGCCATCATCGACCGCCAGGACAGCCTGGGTGGCACGCTGGGCCGCTACGGCATCAACTCCGACTCGCTGGGCGGCTCGTATCTCGAGTGCCTCGACGCGCCGGGCCTGCCGCGCAGCCTGCGCCGCCTGCGGCTGGATCCGCTGACGCACGAGATGGCGCGCTACCGC
>CAYNOF010000605.1:0-3805 GCA_964398335.1 uncultured Rhizobiaceae bacterium | reverse complement strand
CGGTGACGGCGGCCATCAGCCCCTCAGCCGCGGATTGGCCAGCACGTAGGCGATGTCGGCCAGCAGGTTGAGCATGATGTAGGTGGTGGCGGTGACCAGCACGACGCCCTGCACCACCGCGTAGTCGCGGTTGAACACGGCGTCGACGATCAGCTTGCCGAAGCCGGGGATGGTGAAGATCTGCTCGGTCAGCACCGCGCCGGACAGCAGGGTGCCGAGCTCGAGCGCGCCCAGCGTGATGATCGGCGTCAGCGCGTTGCGCATGGCGTGCTTGATCACCACGACGCGCTCGACCAGGCCCTTGGCGCGCGCCGTGCGCACGTAGTCGCTGGTCAGCACCTGCAGCATGGCGCCGCGCGTGTGGCGCATCAGGATCGCGGCGATCGCATTGCCCAGCACGAAGGCCGGCATGATGGTGGTGGCGAGGCTTTGTCGCCAATCCTCGCCCAGGCTGACATAGCCCGAGGCGGGCAGCCAGCCGAGCTGCACCGAGAACAGGAAGATCAGCAGGATGCCGAGCCAGAAATTGGGCGTGCTGATGCCCCATAAGGCGAAGAGATTGGCGGCGTAGTCGAGCCAGGTGTCCTTCTTGACCGCCGAGATCACCCCGGCGCCGATGCCGATGGTGAGCGCGATGATGATCGCCATCGAGGCGAGCTGCAGGGTGACCGGCAGCTTCTCCAGCACCAGCTCGGACACCGGCTTCTTGATGCGCATCGACTCGCCGAGGTCGCCGGCCATCACGCCCTTGATCCAGTAGAAGTACTGCACGGGAATCGGCTGATCGAGGCGGTACTGCTTGCGGATCTGCGCCAGCACCTCGGGGTCGCGCTCCTCGCCGGCCATGATCAGCGCCGGGTCGCCGGGCAGCAGCTGCTGCAGGCCGAAGATGATCACCGACACGAAGAACAGCGTCGGGATCAGCTGCAGCAGCCGATGGCCGAGGAAGCTCAGCATGGTCTTACTCCCTCTCCCCGCGCAGGCGGGGAGAAGGGAAGAATGCCGCGGTCCTCACTTCAGCTTCAGCCCCACGACGCGCACCAGGCCGTCGGGCATCTGGGTGTAGCCCTCGAGGCGCTCGGTGTGCGCGATCAGCACGCGGCGGTGATAGAGGTAGATGATGTGGCCTTCGTTGTTGCCGATCATGCGCTGGGCGATCGCCTCGTAGATCTTCTTGCGCTCGGCCGGATCGCTGACCTCGCGCGAGCGGTTGAGGTCGGCGTCGGTCTTGGCATCGCAGTAGCCCGAGTTGTTCTGCGGCGCCTTGCAGAAGGCGAAGGAGTAGAGGTTGCCGTCAGGGTCGGTGCGGCCCGACCAGCCGATCAGGAAGGCCTGGTACTTGCCGTCCTCGGCCTCCTTCAGCGACGTGGCGAACTCGGTGACGCGGATCTTCACGTCGAAGCCGGCCTCGGCCACCATCGACTGGATCAGCTCGGCGACCTGCTTGGTCTCGGGATTGTTCGGCACCATCAGGTCGACGGTGATCGGCCCGGTGACGCCGGCCTCCTTGAGCAGCGCCTTGGCCTTGGCGACGTCGCGCTTCGGGATCGGCACGCTCTGCTGGTAGTAGAAGTTCTGCGGGTTGATCCACTGGTTGCCCGGCACGAACTCGCCGTTGAACACGACCTGGTTCATCGCCTCGCGGTCGAGCGCCAGCTCGAAGGCCTTGCGCACGCGCGCATCCTTGGCCAGCGGCGTGCTGGCGGCGGGGCCGTTGGCGAGGTTGATGGTGAGGCCCTGGTAGCCGATCTCGACCGCGGTCACGAGCTTGACCTTGGGGATCGCGCGGATGGTCTTGATGTCGGTCGCCAGCGGCCGCTCGATCAGCTCCAGCGCGCCGGAGCGCAGGTTGGCCAGGCGCACCGTGCTGTCGACGATCGGCAGGTAGACGATCTTGTCGATATGGACGTTGTCCTTGTTCCAGTACCGGTCGAACTTCTCGACGACGATGCGGTCCTGCTGCACGCGCTCGACGAATTTGTACGGCCCGGCGCAGACCGGGTGGTTGCCGAACTTGTCGCCGGCCGCCTTCGCCGCCTTGGGCGAGACCATCATGCCGGCGCGGTCGGTGAGCTGGGCGATCAGCGGCGAGAACGGCGCCTTGAGGTTGAGCTTGATGGTCAGCGGATCGACCACCTCGACGCTGGCGACCGAGCCCAGCTCGGGCTTGCGGAACGAGCCCTGCATGGTCAGGTGCCGGTCGAGGCTGAACTTCGCCGCCTCGGCGTCGAACTTCTCGCCGTCGTGGAACACCACGTTGGGCCGCAGCTTGATGATCACCGTCTTGCCGTCGGCCGAGGTCTCGTGGCTGAGCGCCAGCTGCGGCACCGGCTTGAGGCTGGCGTCGATGTCGAACAGCTTGTCGCAGATCGACGAGAAGACGATGCGCCCGACATAGGTGCGCGCGAGCGACGGGTCGAGCACGTCGGGATCCTCGGCCAGGCCGATGCGCAGCGTCGTCTGCGCCTGCGCCGCGCCGGCGATGCCCAGCGCCAATGCGGCCATGGCGATTGTCTTGTGAAGTCTCATGACACCCCTCCCTCTCTCGCGTCCGTCATCGATGTGGCGGGTTGGCCGCGATGATGCCCCTGATCGCTCGCGACCCGCCACGCAAGAAACACGCCGTCAGGCCACTTCTTCCGTCTTGCGCACGAAGGCCGCCTGCAGCTTCTCCAGCGCCGGATTGGGCGCCAGCTCCCTGGGCAGCGCCGTGCCGGCGGGCGGCAATTGCCGCCACAGGTGACAGGCCACGCCGTGGCCGTCGCGCATGTCCAGGACCGGCCGTTCGACGCGGCAGCGATCGACGGCGTGCGGGCAGCGCGTGTGCAGGTGGCAGCCCGGCGGCGGCGCGATCGGGCTGGGCACGTCGCCCTGCAGGATGCGCCGCTCCTGGCGCGCGCCGGGCGCCGGCACGGGGATCGCCGAGAGCAGCGCGCGCGTATAAGGATGGCGCGGCTCGGCGAAGACCTGCTCGGCCTCTCCCGTCTCGACGATGCGGCCGAGATACATGACGGCGACGCGCGTGGCGATGTGCTTCACCACCGCGAGGTCGTGCGAGATGAAGAGATAGGCCAGCCCGAGGCGCTGCTGCAGGTCGCGCAGCAGGTTCAGCACCTGGGCGCGGATCGAGACGTCGAGCGCCGAGACCGGCTCGTCGCAGACGATCAGCTTGGGCTCGACGGCGAGCGCGCGGGCGATGGCGATGCGCTGGCGCTGGCCGCCGGAGAATTCGTGCGGATAGCGGCGATGATGGTCGGCGCGCAGGCCCACGGTGGTCAGCAGCTCGGCGACGCGATCGCGCCGTCGCGCCGGCGGCACGACATTGTGCAGCAGCAGCGGCTCGCCGAGGATCTCGCCCACGGTCATGCGCGGGTTCAGCGAGGCGTACGGATCCTGGAAGATCAGCTGCACGTCGCGGCGCAGGCGGCGCGCGCCGGCCGGGCCGGTCGACAGCACGTCGTGGCCGTCGAAGCGGATCGAGCCGCCGCTGGGCTCGATCAGGCGCAGCAGCAGCCGGCCGACCGTCGACTTGCCGCAGCCGGACTCGCCGACCAGCGCCAGCGTCTCGCCGGCCGCGAGGACGAACGAGACGCCATCGACCGCGTGCACGATCGCCGTCGGCCGCCCCAGCACGTCGCGCCGCACGACGAACTGCTTGGACAGGTTCGCGACCTGCAGCAGCGCGCTCATGGCCCGCTCCCACCGGAGGGCAGGCCGATCGCACATGACTGCGGCCTCAGCGCCCAAAGGGCGCGTCTCGAAGGGTGGGCAACACACAAGGTGCCTGTTGCCCATGCTTCGAGAC
>CAYNOF010000604.1:0-3890 GCA_964398335.1 uncultured Rhizobiaceae bacterium | reverse complement strand
CGTGGTGGAGCCCGGCATGCCGGTGACCGAGCCGGAGGCGGCCTTGCCGCAGGGCACGTGGATCAAGCGCAGGCCCGGCGAGCACATCCAGATCGGCCCGACCTCGGCCGAGGCGCTGAAGGCGATGAAGCCCGGCGGATTCCCCGGACGATGACCAGGCCCACCGGCCATATGCGCCCGCCCAGGCGCTTGCGGGGCGTCGACCGGCCGGCGCATCCTCGCGGTTCGCGTCCACCCGCGGGCGCGTGCGTCGATGTGAGTCACGGAGGAGCGTTACGAAACACGGTTGGCCGGCGTGGCGTCAGAGCGCGTGCGGTCGCAAGGGAGGGAACGAAAATGAAGATCAGCAACGGGTGTATCGCCTTGCTTGCCGCGGCGGCCATGTCGGTCGCGACCGCGGATGCCGCCTGGGCGCAGAAGCGCGGCGGCGTGCTGAAGATCCAGCACATGGACACGCCGCCCAGTGCCTCGATGCACGAGGAGGGCACGGTCTCGACCAACATGCCGTTCATGGCGATCTACAACAACCTGGTGATGTACGACCAGCAGAAGCCGCGCAACAGCTTCGACACCATCGTGCCGGACCTGGCCAAGAGCTGGTCGTGGAGCGCCGACGGCAAGGCGCTGACGTTCCATCTGCGCGAAGGCGTGAAATGGCACGACGGCAAGCCGTTCACGTCCAGGGACGTGGTCTACACGATGGAGCTGCTGACCGACACCGGCAAGGAGAAGCTGCGGCGCAACCCGCGCGGCGCCTGGTACAGCAACGTCGAGAAGACGGTGGCCAACGGCGACTACGAGGTGACGATCCACGTCAGGCACCCGCAGCCCTCGCTGCTGGCGCTGCTCGCCTCTGGCTATTCGCCGATGTATCCGGCCCACGTCTCGCTCAACGACATGCGGCGCCGGGCGATCGGCACCGGCCCGTTCAAGCTCGTCGAGCTGAAGATGAACGAGGGCATCAAGCTGGTGCGCAATCCCGACTACTGGAAGCCGGGCAGGCCGTATCTCGACGGCATCGAGTACACCATCATCCAGGACCGCTCGACGCGCATGCTGTCGTTCTCCAGCGGCAAGTTCGACATGACGTTCCCGACCGACGTCACCGTGCCGCTGATGAAGGAGATCAAGCGCGACGCGCCCCACGCGCAATGCACCATGCGGCAGACCGCGGTCAGCACCAACCTGATCGTCAACCGCGATTCGCCGCCGTTCGACGACAAGCGCATCCGCAAGGCCATGGCGCTGGCGCTCGACCGCAAATCCTTCGTCGACATCCTGAGCGAGGGCGAAAGCCGCATCGGCGGCACCATGCTGCCGCCGCCCGAAGGCGTCTGGGGCCTGCCGGCGGACCAGGTCAAGGCGCTCTACGGCGACGTCGCGAAGAACCGCGAACAGGCTCGCGCGCTGATGAAGGAGGCCGGCTACGGTCCCGACAAGCGGCTGAAGATCAAGGTCAGCACGCGCAACATCGCCACCTTCCGCGATCCCGCCGTGATCCTGATCGACCAGCTGCGGCACGTCTGGATCGACGGCGAGCTCGAGATCATCGACACCGCAGTCTACTACAATCGCATGTTCGAGAAGAAGTACTCGGTGGCGCTGAACCTCACCGGCAGTGCCATCGACGATCCCGACCAGCACTTCTTCGAGAACTACGCCTGCGGCTCGGCGCGCAACTACAACAACTACTGCAATCCCGAGATGACCAAGCTCTTCGAGGCGCAGTCGCGCGAGCGGGACCAGAAGAAGCGCCTGCACATGGTCTGGGACATCGACCGCAAGCTGCAGGAAGACGTGGCGCGGCCGATCATCTATCACGGCACCGCCGCGGGCTGCTGGCAGCCCTACGTCAAGGGCGTGGTGATCCAGGTCAACAGCATCTACAACGGCTGGCGATTCGAGGATCTCTGGCTCGACAAGTGAGGCACGGCGCGCGGGAGGTCGTCCCGTCGACGACCTCCTGACAAGCGCCGACATTGTCGAGCACGAGGGCCGCAGACGACGGCGTGACGGCAGCCTATGGTGGCTGCAACAAAAACGTCACATCCAGTCTTCCCCTCTCCATGGCCACCGTGCTCGATCCGCTCGTCATCGCGCTGCTGCTCGCGGCGGCGCTGATGCACGCGACCTGGAATGCGCTCCTCAAATCCGACCGCGGCGACCGCCTGGCGACGTTCGGCGTGATCATGGGCATGGGTGCGCTGCAGGGCGCGATCCTGGTGCCGTTCCTGCCGATGATCGACGCGGCGGCATGGAAGTGGGCGGCGTGCTCGGTGACGATCCACGTCTTCTATTATGTCTTCCTGCTCAAGGCCTACGCCTACGGCGATCTCAGCCACGCCTATCCCATTGCGCGCGGCTCCGGCCCGCTGCTGGTGGCGGTGTTCTCCGGCCGGTTGCTGGGCGAGGCGCTGCGCCTGCAGGATGTCGTCGGCGTCGTCCTGCTGTCGGCCGGGCTGATCGCGCTGGCGCTGCCCGAACGCAACGGGCGCGCCGCCGAAGCCGTGACGCCCGAAGCGCGCCGCCGTCACCGGCTGACGACGCTGTTCGCGCTGCTCACCGGCGTGACCATCGCGCTCTACATCGTCGCCGACGGCCTGGGCGTGCGCGCCGCCGGCCCGACGCTGGAGCACAGGATCAGCTACATCGCCTGGCTCAACCTGCTGGAAGGACCGTGGCTGCTGCTCTTCGCCATCTGGCGGCGGCCGCGTGCGGTGCTGGGCTATCTGCGCACCAACTGGCAGCGCGGCGTCGCCGGCGGGCTGGTGGCGCATGGCGGCTACGGCATCGCCATCTGGGCGCTGTCGCAGGGACCGATGGCGCACGTCGCGGCGCTGCGCGAGACCTCGGTGCTGTTCGGCGCCCTGATGGGCGCGCTGCTGCTGGGCGAAAGCTTCGGCCGGCGCCGCATTGCCGCCGCGGCGGTGATCGTCGCAGGCCTCGTGCTGATGAATGCGCCGCGCCTTTTCTGAAACACCGATGTGCTAGACTGCGGGCAACGACAACGAAGCGATTTCCCCTCGCATGGCAGCCTCCAAGAGGCAGACCCGCAAAGCCGGCGCCGGCAAGACGCGCGCGCGCAAGAGCAAGTCGCGCAAGACGGCGCCGGCAACCGTCGGCGCGCGCCTCGACGCGGCGCTGGCGGGCATCGGCGCGCGGGCCCGCGGCATCGTCGAGGCCGTTCTCGCGCGCCGGCTGGCCTTCGGTGCGCTGGCTGTGCTCGGCCTTGCCGTGCTGGGCCTTGTCGGCGGCTTCTGGCTGACCGGCATGCTCGACGGGTCGCGACCGTCGCGGCCGGCACCGTCGGTGGCCAGGCCGGCCCCGGCGACAAAGCCCGCGCCGGAGCCGCGCTACGCCAGCATCGACGAATTGCCCGGGCTGCCGGTCTACAGCGAGTCCGACGGCAAGCCGCTGCCGAACTACGAGGAGCGGCGCACGCCGCCGCCGACGCCGCGCACCGCGCCGGCCGACGCAGCGTGGCAGCGCAACGCCATTGCGTTCAGCGACGATCGGCGCCGGCCGTTGATCGTGATCGTGATCGACGACATGGGTCTCGATCGGCCGCGCTCGCGCCGCGTCACCGACCTGCCGCGTCCGCTGACGCTGTCGTACCTGCCTTATGCGCGCGACCTCGCCGAGCAGGCGGCGGCGGCGCGCGGCCGCGGGCACGAGCTGATGCTGCACCTGCCGATGGAGCCGCTGTCGGGCGCCGTCGATCCCGGCCCCAACGCGCTGCTCACCAGCCTGTCGCTCGACATGGTGCGGCGGCGCACGGTGGCGGCGCTCGACTCGTTCTCGGGCTATGTCGCGGTCAACAACCACATGGGCAGCCGCTTCACGACCTGGCGGCCCGGCGTCGAGGCCTCGTTGCGCGAGATGAAGGCGCG
>CAYNOF010000603.1:0-1310 GCA_964398335.1 uncultured Rhizobiaceae bacterium | reverse complement strand
CCACAAGGGGGGAGGGCTATGAGTTGCCGGCGGCACGTTCCCAGAAGATCAGGCGCGCAGGGGTGTTGGCGTTTCTTCGCGCGCGCGGCGCCAGGCGGCGACTTCCTCGATCAGGATGGCGTCGACCGACGGTGCCTCCTCGGCGGCGATCAGCGGCCGCAGGCGCGTCTCGACCAGCGACAGATGATGGCTCATCGCCTTCACCGCCTTGGCGCGCTCGCCGGCGGCCAGGGCGCGGAAGATCGCGCGGTGCTCCTCGCAGCCGCAGGCCGAGCCGACGCTGGTCTCGTAGTGGGTGACCAGCATGATCGTGCGGCCGACCAGCTCGCGCGCCTGGCGCTCGACGATCGGGTTGCCGGTCATCGATGCCAGGGTGTGGTGGAACTCGGCCGACAGGCGCTGCCACGTCGCGCGGTCGTCGCGCCGCAGCGCCTCGGCCTCGCTGTCGACATGGGCGCGCAGCCGGGCGACCTGATCGTCGGTGAGGTGGTCGGCGAGATGCGCGGCGATGCCGGCCTCGAGGATGCGCCGCGCCTCGTAGACCAGATGGCCTTCGCGCAGGTCGGGCTTGATGGTGAAGGCGCCGCGGTTCTTCACCAGCATCAGCAGCCGCTCGTGGCCCAGCCGGTGCAGCACCTTGCGCACGCGCTCGCGGCTCACGCCGAAGATCTCCGCCAGGCGGTGCTCGCGCAATTTCACGCCGCCGGGCAGCCGTCCGGCCAGCAGCAGGCGCGACAGCAGCGCGTGAACCTCACCCTCTTCCATCGTCCGCAGCGTATCGTTTTTCACCTCGGGATTGCCAGCATGGACCGTGCCAAGAGATAACAAATCGCGCACAAAAAATTCTGGATTGTGCACAAAATTGGCGTCTTTGGACGGTCAAGAAATAGGCAGGAGATCTCTATCTCATTGATTTACAACGAAACAATTTTCGGACTCGGCTTGGCATGCTCATTGCGAACCGTGTCGCCGGAGCCGCACATCAGCGGCGGGGCGAGAGGGGTCGGAGAGATGGACAAGCTGCAAGCCGTAAAGTCGAGCCGCCGCACCGTTCTGCGGGCGGGTGCCAGCCTGGCGACATTGCTCGCCGCGCCGTCGGTGCTGCGGGCGCAGACCAAGGAGCTGGTCGTCGGCGGCGCCGCCGGCCACAAGCCGTGGGTCGAGGCGACGGTCGCGCCGGCCTTCGAGAAGAAGTACGGCGCCAAGATCATCTTCGAGGGCACGCGCTCGCTGGTGAACCTCGAGAAGATGCAGAAGAACAAGGGCAAGCAGTACATGTCGGTCGTCCAGATGGACGATCCCGTCATGAT
>CAYNOF010000602.1:0-3356 GCA_964398335.1 uncultured Rhizobiaceae bacterium | reverse complement strand
AGGCGCGGTGTGTGTGGCACCCCCCACCCCGACCCGCCCCCGCAAGGGGGGTGGGGGGAAGAGGAGCGCGCGGTGCCTACGGTGAGCGTCACGCCGCCGCTCCCTGGCGCGTCCAGTCCGGCGGCAGGCGGCAGAGATACTCGTGGTCGCTGCCGGCGTGCTGGCGCGGGATGTCGCCGGCGCAGATGCCGGCGGCCTGGGCGCAGCGCTCGCGGAAGCCGCAGCCGGTGAAGCCCGGCGCCACCTTCGGCACGACGCCGGGGATCGAGCCCAGCGGCTGGTCGCGCTGCACCTTGCCCGGCACCGGCACGCATTCCAGCAGGCCGCGCGTGTAGGGGTGCGTCGGCCGGGCGAAGAGCTCGGCTGTCGTGGCGCTCTCGACGACCTCGCCGGCGTACATCACCGAGACGCGGTGCGCGACGCGCGCCACGACGCCGAGATCGTGGGTGATCAGCAGGATCGCCATGCCGGTCTCGGCCTGCAGTTCTTGCAGCAGCTTCAGGATCTGCGCCTGGATGGTGACGTCGAGCGCCGTCGTGGGTTCGTCGGCGATCAGCAGCTCGGGATCGCACATCAGCGCCATGGCGATCATCACGCGCTGGCGCAGCCCGCCGGAGAGCTGGTGCGGGAACTGGCCCAGCCGCATCCCGGGCGCGGTGATGCCGACGCGGCCCAGCAGCTCGGCGGCGCGGTCGAGCGCCTGGCGGCGCGGCGTGCCGCGGTGGCGGGTTAGCACCTCGGCCATCTGCGAGCCCACCGTGTAGGCGGGGTTCAGCGACGTCATCGGCTCCTGGAAGATCATCGCCATGCGATCGCCGCGCAGCTTGGCCATCTGGCGATCGCTCATGCCGCGCAGGTCGATGCCGGCGAAGCTCAGCCTGTCCGCGCCGCGCCGGCCGCCGCGCGCCAGCAGGTTCATGATCGCCAGCGCCGAGACCGACTTGCCGCAGCCCGATTCGCCCACCAGGCAATGCGTCTCGCCGCGCGCCACGGCGAGCGAGGCGCCGCGCACGGCGGCGACGTTGGCGCCGAACTCGACGCGCAGGCCTTCGACCTCGAGCAGAGCCTCGCCGCTCACTGCGTACTCGTGCCGAACTGGTCGCGCAGCCCGTCGCCCAGCAGGTTGATGCCCATCACCAGCACGAAGAGCGCGATGCCCGGGATCATGATCACCCACGGGCTGAAGAACATGTACTCCTTGGCCTCGGCGATCATCAGGCCCCAGGACGGCAGCGGCGGCGGCACGCCCAGGCCGAGGAACGACAAAGCCGCCTCGAGCAGGATGGCGAGCGCGATCTCCAGGGTGGCGACGACGACGAGGTGGCTGGCGATGTTGGGCAGCACCTCGCGCGTCAGGATGTGGAAGCGCGAGCAGCCGGCGCACCACGCGGCGGCGACGAAGTCGAGGTTGCGCACCTGCATGGTGGTGCTGCGCGCCACCACCGCGAAGCGGTCCCACAGCAGCAGGCCCAGGGTCAGCACCAGCAGGGTGAAGCTGCTGCCCAGCAGGCCGACCACCGCCAGCGCCACCAGCACGACGGGGATCGACAGTCGCGTGGTGATGGCGAACAGCACCGCGTCGTCGACCCGGCCGCCGACGAAGCCGCCGAGCACGCCGATGGCGATGCCGATGATCGCCGAGGTGACGGTGACGCCGACGCCGATCAGCATCGAGATGCGCGCGCCGAAGATCAGGCGCGAGAGATAGTCGCGGCCGATCTGGTCGGTGCCCAGCAGATGCATCGGGTCGTGCCCCTCCATCCAGAACGGCGGCAGCAGCCGCCGGGTGAGGTCCTGGGCATAGGGATCGTGCGGGCTGATCCACGGCGCGAAGATCGCGGCAAAGAGCGTGAGCCCGACGATCACCGCGCCGATCCAGGTGCTCGCCGAACGCCAGCCGCGCCGGGGCGCGGCGATGGTGGCCATGCCGCTCATGCGCCGCGCAGCCGCGGGTCGAGCACGGCGTTGAGGATGTCGGCCAGCATGGTGAGCGCGACGTAGATCACCGCCAGCACCAGCACGACCGCCTGCACCACCGGGAAGTCGTTCTTTCCTATGCTTTCCCAGGCGAGGAAGCCGACGCCGTGCAGGGCGAAGACCGATTCGATGACGATCGAGCCGCCCAGCATGAAGCCGAGCTGCACGGCGGCGATGGCGACCACGGGGATCGCGGCGTTGCGCAGCGCGTGCTTGAGCAGGATCGAGGTACGCGACAGGCCCTTGGCGCGCGCCGTGCGGATGTAGTCCGAGCCGATCGCCTGGATCATGCCGGCGCGGGTCAGCCGGGTGAGCGCCGGGATCGCGGTGAAGGCCAGCACGATGCCGGGCATCACGTAGTGCTCCCACGAGCCGGTGCCGGAGATCGGCAGCCAGCCGAGCTGCAGGCCGAAGGTGACCATCAGCATCAGGCCGAGCCAGAAGCCGGGCATCGCCTGGCCGAGCAGGGCGACGAACTGCACCAGGCGGTCGATCCAGGTGGCCTCGTTGACCGCCGCGGCGATGCCCAGCGGCAGCGACACGACCAGCGCGATCACCAGGCCGGTGAGGCCGAGCGTGATGGTCACCGGCATGCGCTCGCCGATGAGGGCGGCGGTGCGCGTCTTGAAGAAATAGCTCTCGCCGAAATCGCCGATCGCCGCGCGGCCGACCCAGTCGAAGAACTGGATGTAGAGCGGCCGGTCGAGCCCATAGGTCTTGCGGATCAGCTCGACATCGGCCTGCGTCGCATTGGCGCCGGCGATCGAGATCGCGAGGTCGCCCGACAGCCGCGTCAGCATGAACGCCAGCGTCAGCACCGTCACGGTGACCAGCAGCGCGACGACGAGGCGGCGGAGAAGGAAGCGGAGCATGGAAATGTCAGCCTAAAGCCCGGCGACGACGATGCAAGCGACATGCCGGCCATCATGGTCTTCAGCGGCCCAGGTCGTCGCTTGTCTATGGCTTCGCATGGTCGGAGCGGTGTTGCGATCGGCGGGATGGCCCGCCGGTGGCGCCTTTCTATGGTTCCGCATGGCTGGAGCGATGCAGCGGTCGGTGGAATTGCCCGTCAGACATGCCTTTCTATGGTTCCACATGGTTGGAGCGATGGAGCAGCGGCGGCATTGATCATCGGGTCGATGGTAGCGGCTTTGCGGCGCGTCGGCCATTTCCGCCTCTACGATGGTCGTCTCCGGCTAGACCAGCAGGCCAACGAGGGCCGCGGTCGTGCAGGTGGCGAGCGTGCCCGAGACGATGGTGCGCGGGCCCAGCGCGACGATCTCGGCGCGGCGCTCCGGCGCCATGGCCGATATGCCGCCGATCATGATGCCGAGGCTGCCGAAATTGGCGAAGCCGCACATGGCGTAGGTCATGATCAG
>CAYNOF010000601.1:0-3235 GCA_964398335.1 uncultured Rhizobiaceae bacterium | reverse complement strand
CGCTCGATGCGCTGGAGCGCGCCGGCCTGCGCACCTGCGTCGCCTCCTCGGGCGATCACGGCAAGATGCGCATCACCCTGGGCGGCGCCGGGCTGTGGGATCGCTTCGACGGCCGCATCTTCAGCTCGACCCAGGTCGCGCGCGGCAAGCCGGCGCCCGACCTGTTCCTGTTCGCCGCCGGGCGCATGGGCGCCAGGCCGGCGGACAGCATCGTCATCGAGGACTCCTCGGCCGGCGCACAGGCGGCGCATGCCGCCGGCATGCGCGCCTACGGCTATGTCGGCGCGCCGCACACCGATCGCGCCGGCCTGGTCGAGGCGGGCGCGATCGTCTTCGACGACATGCGCACGTTGCCGACCCTGCTGGGCGCGGCCACGTCGGTCAGGCTGCCTTGACCTCGCGCACGCGGCGGCCGACCAGATAAGTCGCGCCGTCGGGACCGTAGGTCTCGCTGTGCTCGCGGCCGGCATCGAGCTTGAAGGTGTCGCCGACCTTGCAGGTCACGCTGCCGCCCTCCCAGGCCACGGTCATCTCGCCCGCCAGCACCATGGCGTAGGCGTCGAACGGATGGGTGTGGACCGGTGTCGGGCCCGGCTTGGCGCTGCGCGTCAGGATCTCCTGGTATCCGTCGCGGCGCAGTTCGGCCTCGAAAGCGCTGGTGTCCATGGCTGGCTCCGGCAAACAGGGCTGGCGCACTTATTCTATGCCGGCTAAATCCTCGGCGCCATGAGGACCCAGCCTTGAGCGCCAACGATAATTCCCATCGCGGCCTGCTGCCGCCCGGTCTCGGCGACATGCTGCCGCCCGAGGCCGAGCTCGAGGCGCATGTCATGGGTCGCCTGATGGAACGCTTTGCCGGCCAGGGCTACCAGCGCGTCAAGCCGCCGCTGGTCGAGTACGAGGAATCGCTGTTCGGCGGCGCCGGCGTCGCCATGGCTTCGCACAGCTTCCGCCTGATGGATCCGGTGTCGCAGCGCATGATGGGCGTGCGCGCCGACATGACGTTGCAGGTGGCGCGCATCGCCACCACGCGCCTGAAGGACGCGCCGCGGCCGCTGCGCCTGTCCTACGCCGGCAACGTGCTGCGCATGAAGGGCTCGCAGCTGCGCCCGCAGCGCCAGTTCGCGCAGGTCGGCGTCGAGCTGATCGGCTCCGACGCCGCCGCCGCCGATGCCGAAGCCGTGCTGCTGGCCGCCGACGCGCTGCTCGAGGTCGGTGTGCCGGCGCTGTCGGTCGATCTCAACCTGCCGACCCTGGTGACGGCGCTATGCGCCGCGCTGGCGCTGCCCGAAGGCATGGTGCGCCGCCTGCGCCGTGCGCTGGAGCGCAAGGAGGAATCGGCCATGGCCCGCATCGTCGCCGACGAGCGCGCCAAGGGAGTCGCGGCGGCGAGCGACGCGGTGCGCGATGTCTTCGTCGGCCTGCTGCGCGCCGTCGGCCCGGCCGAGGACGGTGTCGCGCGATTGAAGGCGCTGGCCTTGCCGCCGGCGGCGCGCGCCGAAGCCGACCGCCTCGCCGACGTCGTGGCACTGCTGCACCAGGCGGCGCCGTCGCTGCACCTCACCATCGATCCTGTCGAATATCGCGGCCTGGAGTACCAGGACGGCGTGAGCTTCACGCTCTACGCGCGCGGCGCGCTGGGTGAGGTCGGGCGCGGCGAGCTGGGCCGCGGCGGCCGCTATCGCGCGGGCTTCAGTGAAGATGAAGGCGCCGCCAGCGAGCCGGCAACCGGCTTCACGCTCTACATGGACACCGTGCTCGGCGCCGCGACGGTCGAGCCGCCAGGCAAGCGGCTCTACGTGCCGGCCGACGTGGCCTGGGCCGGGCTGGCGCGCTGGCGCGACGCGGGTTTCCACACCGTGCACGGGTTGGCCCGTGCGGATGACCTGCGTGCAGAGGCGGTGCGGCTGGGTTGTGCCTACGCCCTGATCAATGGCGAGGCCGTCGCCCTCTAGTTTCGTATTTCCGGTCTGCGGCGTTATCCCACTCCCCAGGTCAACGCGCGCGTGCTAGGTACAGCCACGCCCCTTCAGGCCGATGGCCCGGAGGGGCGTTTTTCGTGTGCGGGGATCGACATGGCGACCGTGGCGGTCGTCGGCGCCCAGTGGGGCGACGAGGGCAAGGGCAAGATCGTGGACTGGCTCAGCGAGCGCGCCGAGGTGGTCGTGCGCTTCCAGGGCGGCCATAACGCCGGCCATACCCTCGTCATCGGCAACCAGACCTACAAGCTCGCGCTGCTGCCCTCGGGCGTGGTGCGACCGGGCAAGCTGTCGGTGATCGGCAACGGCGTGGTCGTCGACCCCTGGCACTTCCTCGAGGAGGTGAAGCGCGTGAACGGCCAGGGCGTGTCGGTTTCGCCGGCGACCCTGAAGATCGCCAACCACGCCGTGCTGATCCTGCCGCTGCATCGCGACCTCGATGGCTGGCGCGAGGACGTGCCGGGCACGATCAAGATCGGCACGACGCGCCGCGGCATCGGCCCGGCCTACGAGGACAAGGTCGGCCGCCGCGCGATCCGCGTCGGCGATCTCGCCGATCTCGACTCGCTCGACCACAAGATCGAGCGGCTGCTGGCGCACCACAACGCGCTGCGCCGCGGCCTCGGCATGAGCGAGATCGCGACCAAGACCGTGCGCGACAACCTCGCCGCGCTGGCGCCGCAGATCCTGCCCTACGCCGAGGACGTGTGGGAACGCCTCGACACCCTGCGCGGGCAGGGCAAGCGCATCCTGTTCGAGGGCGCGCAGGCGACCATGCTCGACATCGACCACGGCACCTATCCGTTCGTCACCTCGTCGAACACTGTAGCGGGGCAGGCAGCGACCGGTTCCGGCATGGGCCCCGGCGCGATCGACTACGTGCTCGGCATCTGCAAGGCCTATACGACCCGGGTCGGCAACGGCCCGTTCCCGACCGATCAGATGTCAAATGACATCGGCAAGACGCTCGGCACCAAGGGCCGCGAGTTCGGCGTCGTCACCGGCCGGCCGCGCCGCTGCGGCTGGTTCGACGCGGTGCTGGTACGCCAGACCGTGCAGACCAGTGGCATCGACGGCCTCGCCCTGACCAAGCTCGACATTCTCGATGGCTTCCCGGAGATCCAGGTTTGCGTCGGTTATCACCTCGAGGGCCAGAGAATCGACTATCTTCCGGCCGGGGAGCGGGCCCAGGCTCGGGTGGAGCCGATCTACGAGACCATCGAGGGCTGGCAGGAAGGCACCGCGAAGGCGCGCAG
>CAYNOF010000600.1:0-2411 GCA_964398335.1 uncultured Rhizobiaceae bacterium | reverse complement strand
TGACGTGGCCTCGAACTGCATGCGCCGGCCGCGGTTGCGATTGTCGGGCGCGGAGACGAAGTTGAACGGGTCGGTGCCGTCGACGTCGCGGCGATTGCTCTCGAAATACGACCAGGCGAGCGTCGTCTTCGAGCGGCCGTCCCACAGCTCGACATCGGCCTGCACCCGCGTCGAGAAGGTGCGCGTGGTCTCGTAGAGGTTGGGATCCTCGGCGAGGAACGCATCATAGTCGGTGTGCGTGCGGCCGTAGCGGCCGAACCATTGCAGCTTCAGCCACTCGGTGACGTCGAAGCCCAGCCGACCGTTGAGCGAGAGGTTGCGGTAGCTGTCGTTGTCGGGCGGCGCGCCGTTGGTCGACCGGCCGTCGGCCACCGCGCTGAAGCCGTCGGTGCTGGTGCCCGAAACGCCGAAGGCGAAGCTCAGCGGACCGAACGCGCCGCTGGCCAGGCCGTCGACGTTGACCGTGCCGTAGGAGCCGCCTTCGACCGACAGCGAGGCGGTCGGCTTGCCCGTGCCCTTGCGGGTGATGATGTTGATCACGCCGCCCAGCGCGTCGCTGCCGTAGAGCGTGCTCATCGGGCCGCGCACGATCTCGATGCGCTCGACGCCTTCGAGCCGCAGATGCGCCAGGTTCACCGCGCCGTTGACCGAGCTGGGATCGTCGACCCGCACGCCGTCGACCATCACCACGCTGTGGTTGGCGTTCATGCCGCGCATGAAGAGCTGCGTCGTCTTGCCGGGACCGCCCGAGTTCGTGGTGGTGACGCCGGGCGTCTGGTTGAGCACGTCGGTGAGCGTGTGCCACTGGCGCCGCTCGATCTCGTCGCGGGTCACGACGGTGACGCTGGCGTTGACCAGGTTGAACGGCACCGGCGTGCGGTCGGCACCGACGATCAGGTCAGGCAGCGGGGTGGGCTGCGCCGGCTGTTGCTGGGCCTGCGCAACGGAAAGGCCCAGGCCGGCGGCCAGGGCGAAAGGCCATAAGACAGAGCGAGCGGGCGTCATGCTGACGGTCCTCCGAGCCAATAGACACGCGTGGGCGCGTCACCGCTCGGTGAACCGCTCCGTCGGATAGTCCCGTCCGTCGGAAGGATGACGCTGTCGGCGGCAGGTCTTCTGGCTCACGGGTCTCAGCGTCGTTCCCGCCTTCCCGGCAATCCCTTGCGGATCGCTAGTGGCACTCCTGGAAACGCGCTCGCCGCTTACAGCTGCGGGCACAGCCGCCGATTGGGCCGGTTGCCCGGCCGCACGGCGTTCCCTTTTCACCTCCCTTTCGGGAGGACCGTCGATGTCAAAGCGATAGAGGCGGAAATAAGGCTCGTCAAGCCGCGCCGCGTTGGACAGGGTTCCTCAGCGCGTGGGTGGTGTGGAGAAGATCCTCGACCGTCTGGCGGCCCTCGCCGGCGAACACGTCGCGGGACCACTCGACCTCGGCCTGCAATGCCCGCCGCTGCTCGCCGTTGGCGGCGAGTTGCAGGACCTGCCTGTCGGCGGCCAGCGCCGTCGGCGCGAAGGCCGCCATCTCGCGCGCGAGCTTCTCCGCGGCGGCGCGGGTGCCGGTGTTGGCGACCTTGCGCGTCGCCAGGCCGATCGTCAGGGCGCGGTCGCAGCCGATCGCGCCGCCCGTCAGCACGATGTCCATCGCCTGCCCGGCGCCGACGATCGCCGGCAGCCGCGCGGCGGTGCCGTCGCCCGTCACGCCGAGGCGGCGGCCGAAGACGCCGAACATCGCCGTCGAATCGACGATGCGGATGTCGCACAGCAGAGCCAGGCCGAAGCCTTCCGCCGCGGCGCATCCCTCGATGGCGCCGATCAGCGGCTTGGACAGGCGCTTGTGCAGCGGCCCGCCTTCGCCGGCCCACGGAAAATAGGGCTCCGTCGCCGCGAGGGTCTCGAGCTGGGCGCCGGCGCAGAAATGACCGCAGCTGCCGGTGATCACCACCACGCGGATCTCCGGATCGCGGTCGGCATCCGCCAGGGCTTCAGCCAGCGCGCGCGCGCCTTCGGGCGGCAGCGCGTTGCGGGCTTCGGGCGAGTTCAGGATGATCGTGGTCACGGGCGGCCGCCGCGTCGCCAGGATCAATCCCCGCGCGTAGGAGGATGGCACTGTGAGTACCGACATGTTCGATCCTCCAACCTAGTTCGCGGCCGAGGGGGCGGTCTGCCTGACGGCACCGATCGCCGTGGGCTGCAGATAGGCGCCGGCGTCGTCGCGCGTCACGACCTGCCAGATCGCGCCGGCGCGACAGGCCGAGACGAAATCCTGCTTGGCGATGGCGTAGCTCGCGGGCACCTCGTGCTTGCTCGCGATCATCATGCCGAGATAGGGCGTGGCGGCGCGATCGGTCAGGCGGTCCCCCGCCCGCTCGCCGGCATGCTCCCAGGCCGTCCTGCACTGGCTCGACGCTCTC
>CAYNOF010000599.1:0-2237 GCA_964398335.1 uncultured Rhizobiaceae bacterium | reverse complement strand
GGCCGCCAACCAGGCGGCTGCCCCCGGAGGTGGTCGAGGCCCTGCGGGACATGCAATCCGACGCACTCGACGAGTTCCATTACTCCGAGGAGTGCGAGAGCCTGACGAGGGAGGCGGAGGCCTGGATACGCGAGTCATGACCGGGGTCGATGATCGACCATGCGAAGGGCGCGTGGAGAAGGACCTAGCGCTCAGCGCGCATACCGGTGGGGCGTTCGTTGACCGTGAGCGACGGGCCGCTGCGCGTCTCGAGGCGGGCGGCGAGGTCTTCGGCGGGATTGGGGGCGGCCGGTGCCGCGGCCGTGCTGGCGGCGCGGCGGCGGAAGGGCAGGGCGAACAGCCAGGCCAGCGTCTTGCCGACCAGCCAGACGATGGCGCTGATCTCGGTGAACAGCAGCATCTTCTCGGCCGCGAAGGCGCGCAGGGCGGCCTCGACCTGGCCGCTGCTGTCGAGTGCGTTGCCCACCGATTTGATCAGCGCCAGGTTGGCGTCGAAGCCGTTGTTCATGGTGCGCGGGGCGAACCACCACAGCGCGAACAGCGCCGCGAGCGTCAGCACGTAGCGCGAGGCGCCGATCAGCGGCACCAGCCCGGCACTGAGGATCGGGTTCTGGATCTTCACGCCGGCCAGTGTAGCCGAGGCCCGAAGGGCGCTGCTAGGGTCGCGCCCATCCCTGGAGTGCCACCGCGATGAAATTCGGAATCTTCTACGAGCATCAGCTGCCCAAGCCGTGGGAAGAGGGCGACGAGGCGCGCCTGTTCCACGAGGCGCTCGAGCAGGTCGAGCTCGCCGACCGCCTGGGCATCGACTACGCCTGGGAGGTCGAGCACCATTTCCTCGAGGAGTATTCGCACTCCTCGGCACCCGAGGTGTTCCTCGCCGCCGCCTCGCAGCGCACCAGGAACATCCGGCTGGGCCACGGCATCTGCCTCTCGCCGCCGCAGTACAACCACCCCGCCCGTGTCGCCGAGCGTCTCGCGACGCTCGATCTGGTGTCCAAAGGCCGCGTCGACTGGGGCACCGGCGAATCGTCGTCGCTGATGGAGCTGGGCGGCTTCCGCGTGCCGGTCGCGGAGAAGCGCGAGATGTGGCGCGAGAGCGTCGAGCAGACCGCCGACATGATGGTGATGAACCCGTATCCCGGCTTCGAGGGCCGCTACTTCTCGATGCCCTGCCGCAATGTCGTGCCCAAGCCGATGCAGAAGCCGCATCCGCCGATCTGGGTGGCGTGTTCGAAGCGCGAGACCATCCATCTCGCCGCACGCTGCGGCATCGGCGCGCTGACCTTCGCCTTCGTCGACGCGGACGAGGCCAGGCAATGGGTCGACGACTACTACCGTATCCTCAAGACCGAGTGCGTGCCGATCGGCCATGCGATCAATCCCAACATCTGCATGGTGAGCGGCTTCTCGGTGCATCCCGATCGCGAGGAGGCGCGCCGCCGCGGGCTCGACGGCTTCATGTTCTTCGGCTTCGCGCTGGGCCACTTCTATGTCTTCGGCGAGCACAGGCCGGGGCGCACCGACGTGTGGAGCCGTTACGAGAAGGCCCGCGCGCACCTGCCGCCCAACCCGGCGCGAGGCATCGGCTCGCCGGACGAGGTGCGCCGGCACCTGCGCAACTTCGCCGAGGCTGGCGTCGACCAGGTCTGCTTCGTGCAGCAGGGCGGGCGCAACCGGCACGACCACATCTGCGAGTCGCTGGAGCTCTTCGCGCGCGACATCCAGCCGGAGTTCCGGGAAAAGGCGGCCGAACGCGAGGCGCGCAAGCTGGAGCGGCTGGCGCCCTATCTCGAGCAGGCCATGGCGCGCAAGAAGCGCCGGCGCGAGATGACCGATGCCGAGGTGCCGACCTACGCCGCGCTCGGCCGCCAGGTCGTCGCCGGCTCGCCGCCTTCGGCCAGCCCGACGCTCGGCAGCCAGGTCGCCGACTACGGCAAGGCGGCGGCGGAGTAGCCGCCGTCAACGGGGACTGCCGGCCCTCACGGGTTCGTTGGCATCGCGCGTGCTTGTCGTCGGCCGGCTGGATGATACTGTTCAGTCTCCGCGGCCCTGGTCCTGGGGGACGGGGCCGCCTATCAGGGAGTTGGGGATGCTGAAACACTTCAAAGCGCTGGTCGCCGCCGTGGCGATGGCCGGCGCGCTGGCGCTGGCGAGCCCGCCGGCGGCGCAGGCGCAGCAGACGCTGCGCGTCGTCATGCATTCGGATCTGAAGATCCTCGATCCGATCTGGACCA
>CAYNOF010000598.1:0-5612 GCA_964398335.1 uncultured Rhizobiaceae bacterium | reverse complement strand
TGGGCGCTGGTTCCAGTTGCTGGAGCGGCGCACCTCGGATGGCGGCACGATCAGCATCCGGCTCGACATCACCGCGCGCAAGGCGATCGAGGAGCAGCTGCGCCAGTCGCAGAAGATGGAGGCGGTCGGCCAGCTGACCGGCGGTGTGGCGCACGACCTCAACAACATGCTGACGGTGGTCATCGGCAACGCCGAGGCGCTACTCGAGCACCAGTCGCTCGAAGCCGATGCGCGCGAGACCCTGGAGATGATGCTGCGCGCCGCCGAAGGCTCGGCCGAGCTCACCAACCGGCTGCTTGCCTTCGCGCGGCGCCAGCCGCTGCGGCCCAAGCAGGTCGACGTCAACGAGTTCGTCGGCAAGATGGAAGGCCTGCTGAAGCGCTCGCTGGGCGAGCAGGTTGAGATCGTGCTGACGCGCGCCTCGGACCTGTGGCCGGTCAGCATCGATCCCGCCCAGCTCGAGGCGGCGATCCTCAACCTCGCGATCAACGCGCGCGACGCCATGCCCGGCGGCGGTCGCCTGACCATCGGCACCGGCAACGCGATCGTCGATGCGACCTACGCCGTCACGCATCACGATGTGTCGATCGGCGACTATGTCGTGGTGTCGATCTCCGACACCGGCACCGGCATGTCGCCGGACACCATCGCCCGCGCCTTCGAACCGTTCTTCACCACCAAGGATGTCGGCAAGGGGACCGGGCTGGGGCTGAGCATGGTCTATGGCTTCGTCCAGCAATCCGGCGGTCATGTCACGATCTACAGCGAGGTCGGCGAGGGCACGACGGTACGCATGTACCTGCCGCGCGCGCTCGACGCGCAATTGCCCGGCGGGCAGGCGACGGCGGCACGCGCGCCGGTGGCCACCGCACGCGGCGAAACGGTCCTGCTGGTCGAGGACGACGATATCGTGCGCGGCCACGTCGCGGCGCAGCTGCATCAGCTCGGCTATCGGGTGATCCAGGCGCCGGACGGGCGCAAGGCGATCAGCGTGCTGGCCGGCGACGCGCATGTCGATCTGCTGTTCACCGACATGGTGATGCCCGGCGGCATGGGCGGCCGCGAGCTGGCCGAGCAGGCGCGCCGCCTGCGGCCGGATATCCGCACGCTGTTCACGACGGGCTACAGCGCCGATGCGGTGGTGCGCGCGGGGCGGCTGGCCTTCGATGCGCCGCTGCTCAGCAAACCCTACCGGTTGCGTGAGCTGGCCGAGCGCGTTCGCGAGGCGCTGGCCACGCCCTGAGTCGGCATGGCTGGACAAGGGCCGCGGCCGGGTCCGATGATCGGGTCATGGCCGAAGCAACCGACAAGCCGCCGCGCCCCGCCTGGGGCCCGCCCGACAATTTCCGCCGCCGCGTGCCTGATGGCGACACGCATGAGCGCCTGGTCTGCGACGATTGCGGCTTCATCAGCTACGAGAATCCCAAGATCGTCTGCGGCTCGGTCATCGTGTGGGAGGACCGCATCCTGATGGCGCGCCGTTCGATCCATCCGCGCAAGGGCTACTGGACCCTGCCGGCGGGTTTCATGGAGCTGAAGGAGACGACCGAGGAGGGCGCCCAGCGCGAGGCCTGGGAAGAAGCCTGCGCGAAGATCGAGATCGACGCGCTGCTTGGCGTCTACAGCATCCCGCGTATCGGCCAGGTGCAGATCATGTATCGCGCCAGGCTGGTGTCGCCCGACGTCGCACCCGGCCCCGAGAGCCTGGAAGTCGCGCTCTTTACCTGGGACGAGATCCCGTGGAAGGAGCTGGCGTTCCCCAGCGTCACCTGGGCGCTGAACCATTGGCGCGAGACACGCCATCTCGCAGCCTTCGCGCCCTTCGTCTCACCGGCGGACTATCCGGGCTTGCGCTAGCCGCTCAATCCTTGCGCTCGGGCGCGAAGGGGTTGTCGGCGCCGTCCCAGTGACGTTTGAGCAGCGGCGTCTGCGCCAGGGCGAAGATCACGGTCAGCGGCATGCTGAGCAGCATCTTCGAGGCGATCCAGGTGTCGGTGCTGAAGAAGCGCCAGATCACCTCGTTGACCACGGCCAGTACCAGGAAGAACACCGCCCAGCGCTTGGTAAGGATCGTCCAGCCCGCGGTGGTCAGACGGAAGGCCGCGCCGAACATGAGCTTCAGGAAGGGCCGGCCGAACGCCAGCCCGGCGAACAGGATCGCCGCGAACAGCGTGTTGACGATGGTCGGCTTCATCTTGATGAAGATCTCGTTCTGCAGCCACAGGGTGAGGCCGCCGAACACCAGGATGAAGAAACCGCCGACCAGCGGCATGATCGGCCAACGCCGTTCCAGCACGCGGTAGATCGGCAGCACGACCACCGTGGCGATCATGAACACGGCGGTCCCGGCGAACAGCCGCTGCTTCTCGTCGACGCAGTACTCGAACAGGCGCTGGCAATTGCCGTTGGTCAGGAAGAAGGCGAGCAGCGGCCCGAGCTCGAGCAGCGGCGGCACCAGCTTGCGCCAGGCCGGCACCTCGGCCTTCTCGCTGCGCTCGCTCATGCTGCCTCCAGGCCCATCAGGCCGCGTGCGAACTGCTTGGCATCGAACGGCCGCAGATCATCGACGCCCTCGCCGACGCCCACCGCCACGACAGGCAGCTTGAACTTCTCGGCCAAGGCCACCAGCACGCCGCCTTTGGCCGTGCCGTCGAGCTTGGTCAGCACCAGCCCGTCGACCTGCACCATCTCGCGGAACACCTCGACCTGGCTGTGCGCGTTCTGACCCACCGTGGCGTCGAGCACCAGCAGGCAGGAATGCGGCGCACCCTCGTCGAGCTTGCGGATCACGCGCACGATCTTGGCCAGCTCCTGCATCAGGCCGGTCTTGTTCTGCAGCCGGCCGGCGGTGTCGATCAGCAGCACGTCGGCCTTGGCGTCCTGCGCAGCCTTCAGCGCCTCGAAGGCGAGGCCTGCGGCGTCGGCGCCGGTCTCGCGTGCGATCACCGGCACCTTCGACCGCTCGCCCCAGATCTTGAGCTGCTCGACGGCGGCGGCGCGGAAGGTGTCGCCGGCGGCGATCATCACCGTGCGGCCCTCGTCGGTGAACTGCCGCGCCATCTTGCCGATGGTCGTGGTCTTGCCGCTGCCGTTGACGCCGACCACCAGCACGACATGCGGCTTTTTTGCTGCGTCGATCGTCAGCGACTGCGCTACCGGTCCCAGGATGCCGGCGATGTCGTCGGCGAAGGCGCCGCGCACCTCCTCGTCGGTCACTTCCTTGTCGAAGCGCGTGCGCTTGAGGTTGGCGACCAGCTGGCCGGCGACGGCGACGCCGAGATCGGCCTGGATCAGCACGTCCTCGAGCTCGTCGAGCGTCTTCTGGTCGAGCTTCTTCTTGGTGAAGAGCCCGGTGATGCCCTGGGTGATGCGCTGCGTCGACTTGGTCAGGCCTTCCTTCAGCCGGCCAAACCAGGATTTCTTGGGCTCGCTCATGCCGCGACGCGCTCCACCGAAACTGCGGTGAGATGACCTTCGGCGACGCCCGTAACGCGCAACGGCACGATCGTGCGCGCGGGCAGCCGCAGCGACGGCCGGACGGGCGCGAAATGGGGCGTGCGGCCGGTGCCGTCAAGCTCGATCAGCGCCTCGACCGTGCGGCCGATCTGCGCGCGCATGAACATATCGACGCGGTGCGCGCCGGACACGCGTAACCGCGCCGCCCGCTCGCGCCTGACGTCGCCAGGCACGGCCGGCATGCGCGCCGCCGGCGTGCCGGGCCGCACGGAGTAGGGGAAGACGTGCAGCCAGGTCAGACCAGCCTCGTCGATCAGCCGCAGCGTATTGTCGAACATCGCCTCGGTCTCGGTCGGGAAGCCGGCGATCAGATCGGCGCCGAACGCGACATCCGCGCGGCGCGCCCGCGCCCGCTCGACCAGACGCAGCACGTCGGCGCGCAGGTGGCGACGCTTCATGCGCTTGAGCACGAGATCGTCGCCCGACTGCACGCTGAGATGCAGATGCGGCATCAGACGCGGCTCGTCGCCCAGCAACGCCAGGAGATCGTCGTCGATCTCGACCGGATCGAGCGATGACAGCCGCAAGCGAGGCAATTGCGGCACCAGCTTCAACAGCCGCCGTGCCAGGGCGCCGAGGCCCGGCCTGCCCGGCAGATCATGCCCCCAGGCCGTGAGGTCGACACCGGTGAGCACGACCTCGTTGTAGCCGGCCTCGACGAGCGCACGGGTCTGCGCCACGACATCGCCCGCCGGCACCGAGCGGCTCGGACCGCGCCCGAAAGGGATGACACAGAAGGTGCAGCGGTGATCGCAACCGTTCTGCACCTGCAGGAACGCACGGCTGTGGCCGGCAAGATCGCTCAGCAGGTGACCGGCGGTCTCTTTCGCGCGGGCAATGTCGTCGACCTGCATTCGCGCGCCATGATCGGCATACGAGCGGGCGCTGAGCTTCTCGACATTGCCCAGCACACGATCGACTTCGGGCATCGCCGTCCACGACCGCGGATCGATCTGCGCCGCGCAGCCCGTCACGACGATACGCGCATGAGGCCGCTCGCGTCGCAGACGGCGAACGCTCTGGCGCGCCTGTCGTTCGGCTTCAGCCGTCACGGCGCAGGTGTTGACCACGATCGTGTCGGTCGCGCCCGCGGCTTTCGCGCGGATCACCTCGGACTCGACGGCATTCAGCCGGCAGCCGAAGGTCACGACCTCGATGGCGTCGGTCATGCCAGCAGCGCGGGGTCGAGCGTGCCGGTGAAGGACTGCGCCACGCCGCCGGTCATCAGCACGAGGCCATCGCGCAGCCACTCCATGGTCAGCGTGCCGCCATCCATGACGACCTCCGCCTTGCGCGAGGTCAGCCCACGCCGTGCCGCCGCGACGATCGCGGCGCAGGCGCCCGAGCCGCAGGCGAGAGTCTGGCCGGCGCCACGCTCCCACATGCGCAGGCGCAGACGGTCAGTGCCGGTGATCCGCGCGAAGCCGATATTGGCGCGTTCGGGGAACAGCGTGTGCGTCTCCAGTTGCGGGCCGAACTCGCGGATCGGCTTGTCGTCGAGCAGCCTGGGATCGTCGACGAAGAATGTTGCGTGCGGATTGCCCATCGAGCAGCCGACGGGATCGCCGTAGGGGCCCAACGCCAGCGGCAGATGCAGCGTGTCGCAGGGCACCGAGACCGGCACATCGCGCCAGTCGAGCCGCGCCGGTCCCATGTCGACGCTGATCACCGGCAGGCCGTTGGCACCGGTGCCGACCTTCTCCGCCTCGAGCAACCCGGCGACGGTCTGCACGATTGTCGCGTCGCTGCCGCGCTCGGCCATCAACACCGAGGCGACGCAGCGCGTGGCATTGCCGCAGGCGCCGGCCTCGCTGCCGTCGGGATTGTAGATGCGCATGAATACATCGGCGTCACGCTCTGCCGGCGGCTCCAGCACGATCAGCTGATCGCAGCCCACGCCCAGCTTGCGGTCGGCGACGATGCGGCGGCCTTCGAGCGACAGGCCCAGCGAGCGGGCGCGCGCATCGAGCACGACGAAGTCGTTACCCAACCCATGCATCTTGCGGAACGGCAATCCGGCGGCGGCGGTCATGCGCGGCTATATGGCGTGCGGTCGTGGGCGAGTCCATCGTGGAGTCACCATTCGTAACCTCCTA
>CAYNOF010000597.1:0-2352 GCA_964398335.1 uncultured Rhizobiaceae bacterium | reverse complement strand
GGCCGCCGTCCTGGCCGGGGCGGTCGTCGCGTTCCCGCTGCTCGTCCGTCCCGTGCAGCTCGCGGTGGAGGCGACGGATCCCGGCCTCCGCGAGGCGGCGGCGACGCTCGGCGCCTCGCCGCTGCGCCGCTTCTTCACCGTGGCGCTGCCGCTGTCGCTGCCGGGCATCGTCACCGGCATCGCCTTCGTGTTCTCGATGGCCGCCTCGATGTACGTCATCCCCAGCCTGCTGATCGGCGACCGCTTCCAGACCCTGGCGACGCTCACCGGCCGCTCGTTCCTGTTCATGCGCAACGAGCAGCTCGGCTCGACCACCGCCGTCGTGCTGCTGGCGCTGACCGTCGCCATCGTCATGCTGAGCTCCGCCCTGTCCAGGCGGCTCGGGGGCGGCGCGTGACCCTGATCGAACGCATTGCCGCCGTCCTGGTCTGGCTGCTGGCGGCCGCGACCATCGTCTTCATGCTGACGCCGCTGGTGGTGACGGTGGTGGTGTCGTTCGGCTCGAGCCCGGTCTTCACCCTGCCGGCGCCGAGCTGGTCGCTGCGCTGGTACGAGGCGCTGGGCCGCTCGCGCGAGCTGTGGCCGGTGGTCGCCACCTCGCTCGAGCTCGCCGCGCTGGCGACGGCGGCCGCGCTGGTGCTCGGCACGCTGTGCGCCATCGGCCTGCTGCGCGGCAATTTCCGCGGCCGCGAGGCGGTCGTGACCTTCCTCGTCTCGCCGCTGATGCTGCCCGGCCTGGTCATCGGCATCGCCATGCTGGAGGCGTTCCGCGCCATGGGGCTGAGCAACGTCTGGGCGAGCCTCGCCGTCGCCCATGTCGTGATCACGCTGCCCTATGTCGTGCGCACCGTGTACGCCGCGCTGGCGCTGTTCGACTTCACCCTGATCGACGCGGCGCGCACGCTCGGCCTGTCCTACGGCCAGGCGATCCTCAAGGTGCTGGTGCCCGCGCTGGCGCCGGCGTTCCTGACCTCGGGCATGTTCGCCTTCCTCGCCTCGATGGACAATTATCCGATCTCGATCTTCTTCGCCGATGCCTGGACCAAGACCTTGCCGATCCAGATGCTGCAATATGTCGAGGAGAGTCCCGACCCGATGATCGCGGCGATCTCGGCGCTGCTGATCCTGCTCGCCGCCAGCGTGCTCTTCGTCGGCGACCGGCTGGTCGGGCTGCGCCGCATGGTGGACATGTGATGCTGCCGGGCTTCAGCACCGATCGCGATTTCCGCGGCTACGGCACCACGCCGCCGGCGATACGCTGGCCCGACGCGGCGCGCCTGGCGGTCTCGATCGTGGTCAATGTCGAGGAGGGCGCCGAGCTGTCGCTGGGCCACGGCGACGAGGCCAACGAGTCCGTGCACGAGATCGTCGAGCAGGTCGAGGGCGTGCGCGATTTCTGCATGGAGTCGCATTTCGAGTACGGCCCGCGCGCCGGCTGGCCGCGCATCCGCGCGCTGCTCAAGAGCCACGGCGTGCGCGCGACGCTCAACGCCAATGGCCGCGCGCTCGCCAACTAGCCGGGGCTCGCGCGCGAGGCGGTCGAGGACGGGCACGAGGTCGCCGCCCATTGCTGGCGCAGGGAACGCCACGCCAACATGAGCGAGGCGCAGGAGCGCGAGGCGATCGCCCGCACGGTCGCGGCGATCGCCGCCGCGGCGGGCACGCCGCCCTGCGGCTGGCACACGCGCTCGGCGACGTCGCCCAACACGCGGCGCCTGCTGCTCGAGCATGGCGGCTTCCTCTACGACTCCAACGCCTACAACGACGATCTGCCCTATCTCGTCGATGTCGGCGGCCGCGATCATCTCGTGCTGCCCTATGCCTTCGACACCAACGACATGCGCTTCCAGCGCAACGGCGGCTTCGTCTTCGGCGACGACTTCGCGCGCTATTGCATCGACGCCTTCGACCGGCTCTACGCCGAAGGCGCGCAGGCGCCGCGCATGATGTCGGTCGGCCTGCACCTGCGCATCATCGGCCGGCCCGGCCGCATCGGCGGGCTCGAGAAATTCCTGGCGCACGCGGCGTCGAAGCCCGGCGTCTGGTTCGCCCGCCGCGACGAGATCGCCCGGCACTGGCTGGCGCAGGTGGCCCGTTGATCCAGAGCGGCGAGCGGAAAGGCGGAACCACGCTGCCTTCGTCTTCCCGGGAGCGCCGCCCTCATGAGTTATCACCGGCCAGGCGGACCCGTGCGGACCACTCCATCTTCCCCCTCCTCCCTTGTGGGGGAGGGCTGGGGAGGGGTGGCTACACACGCGATACCTCGACCTGAGCACCCCCCCCCCACCCCGCCCCCCCACGGGGGGTGGGCTATGTGTTGCGGGCGGGACGCCGCCGCTTCCGAAGACGCTT
>CAYNOF010000596.1:0-1974 GCA_964398335.1 uncultured Rhizobiaceae bacterium | reverse complement strand
GGCGCTATGTCGACATCGCCGTGATGGGCTCGTTCTTCGGCCGCGGCCAGAAGGCGCCGATGCTGCTCGCCGGTCCCGACGCGCCGGTTGCCGCCGACTGGATGAACGCCAGCGGCTTCGACGTGAAGGTGCTGAGCCCGAAGCCGGGCAGCGCGTCGGCCGTGAAGGTGCTGCGCAGCGTGCTGATCAAGGGCGTCGAGGCGCTGGCGGTGGAGAGCTTCGTCGCGGCCCGGCGGCAGGGCCTGCTCGAGGAAGTGATGGGCTGCCTGGGCGATGTCGACCACGAGGGCTTCGGCCAGTTCCTCGCGCGCATGGTCGAAACCCATCTCGTGCATGCCGGACGGCGCAGCGACGAGATGGTGCTGGTGGCGCAGATGCTGCGCGAGACCGGCGTGCCGCCGCTGATGAGCGAGACGACCTACAAGGCGCTGCACCGCACCGTCGAGCTCGGCGCCGTCCCCGCCGACGGCAAGGTGCGGCCGCTGGAGGAGACGCTGGCGGTGCTCTCCGACAAGGTCTTCCGCTGAGCGCCATGCCGGCCGAGTGGTCGTTCCGCACCGCCACCATGGCGGATTTCGAGCCGCTGCTCGACCTACGCCTGCGCGTGATGCGCCCGGCGCTCGAGCGCATCGGCCGCTTCGATCCCGCCCGCGCGCGGCAGTATTTCGGCGAAGGCTTCGACCTGAACTGGATGCGCGTGATCCTGGTCGAGGGCGCGATCGCCGGCTGCGTCTGCTTCCGCCGCGAGGAGGAGCACTGGGTGCTCGAATACTTCTATCTCGAGCCGCGCTTCCATCGCAGCGGGCTGGGCGGCTCGATCCTGCGCGCGCTGCTGGCCGAGGCCGATCGTTCAGGCCGCGTCGTGCGGCTGGAAGTCGTGAAGGGCAGCGAGTCGGCGCATCTGTACGAGCGCCACGGTTTCGCACGCTATGGCGAGGGCGAGTGGGATCTCTACTACGAGCGTCCGTTGCCGCCGCCCTTCGCGCGTGTCTGCGCCCTGCTCGATGCCGCCGGTGCGAACTACCGCATCATCGAGCACGAGCCCGAGGGACGCTCCGAGCGCATCAGCGTCATCCGCGGCAACCGGCCGGAGCAGGCGGCCAAGGCGATGGTGCTCGACGCGCGCGGCGGCGGCGGCGGACGGCGCCACGTGCTGGCGATCCTGCCGGGCAACCGCAAGCTCGACTTCAACGCCGTCGCCGCATTGTTCGGCGCGCGCAAATGCGGCTTCGCCTCGCCCGAGACCGCGCAGGCGATCACCGGTTGCGTGATGGGCGCGGTGCCGCCTTTCGCGCTGTCCGATGCGTTGAGCGTCGTCGTCGACGAGGCGCTGCTGTCGAACCAGACGCTGTTCTTCAACGCCGGTCGCCTCGACCGCTCGATGGAACTCGACACCGCCGAATGGCTGCGTGTCGTTGCACCCAAGGTCGGTGCGATCGCCGTGCCCTGATCACTCCGTCTGGTAGTTCGTCGCGTTCATCAATGCGGACTACCGTTCCCGGTGCGTGGGTATGTCGGCGGGCCCGTGAGGGACAAGCTTCCAGCGCGCCGAGGCCGGTAGGGTGACGATCTGGTCTTTCGGCGTACCCAGTACTACCGATGTTTCGAACACGGCACCGAAGCCGGACGTCGAGATCGTACCGGTCAGGTCGACGGAAGCCAGGAAGCAGAGCCATCGCACTGTGCCCGTTGGTATGCCGCCATACGATGACGAGATGGCGACCTCGAAGGGAGCAAAGTTGTTGACCGCGAAACGCGCCGCCTTGCGTTCATCAGCGAGACGGGCGCCATAGCGGATCAGGCGATCGAGCGTCAGTCGTTGCGCCAACTCGGTGCGGCTGGGCGCACCGTTGTGCACGATCGCTGCGATCTCAAGGACGGTGGGACTCACCTCGTGATAGCCAGTCGAGTCGCCCGGCCAGGTGTTTGCCAACGCCTTGTCGAGTGCCTTATTGCCGGTCCGCAATCCGGGAT
>CAYNOF010000595.1:0-1857 GCA_964398335.1 uncultured Rhizobiaceae bacterium | reverse complement strand
GGTCGGCCATGCTGGCCGGCCGCTGCGCCGGATCGGGCTGCAGCATGCGCGTCAGGCTGGCGCGCAGATCGGCCGGCACCTTGGAAAGATCGGGCACCTTCAGGCGCGCCTGCACCGCGGTGCCCGGCGAGTTGCCCATGTCGAGCGGCCCGCCCAGCGCGGCGGCGGCCAGCACCAGGCCGAGGCTGTAGATATCGGCGCGCGGCCCGACATCGCCGCCATGCATGCCGAGCTGCTCGGGCGCGGCGAAGGCGTATTTGCCGGCGAAGTCGGTGCCGATGATGGTCGCCTTCGAGCCCTCGGTCTGCTTGGCGATGCCGAAATCGATCAGCTTGGCGTCGTCGATGCGGCCGCCGGGCAGGATGACGTTGTCGGGCGAAAGATCGCGGTGCACCACGCCCTGGGCATGCGCCGCGGCAAGACCGCCGGCGAGGCGGTCGCGCAGGCGCGCGAGCTCGGCGGGCGGTACCGCGCCGCTATGCATCACCTTCGACAGCGACGGGCCGTCGACGTACTCCATGGCGAGGAACAGCGAGCCGGTGCCGTCGTCGAACACGCCCTCGTAGGACACGATCGCGGGATGGCGCAGGTTGCGCAGCGCCTGGGCCTCGCGCTTGAACAGCTCGGCGACCTTGGGATCGCCGGCCAGCTCGGGCCTTATGGTCTTGATGGCGATGGCGTCGCCGGTGATGCGATGGCGCGCGCGATAGACCTCGCCCATGCCGCCGCGCGCCACCAGCTCCTCGATCTCGAAGGTGCTGCTGAGCACCGTGCCCGGCGCCAGCGGCCCGCCGGCACCCGGCCCGCCGCCGAACATATCGCCACCGGTCTGCTGCTGACGCGGCCGCAGCGAGGTCGGCTGCTGCGCCTGAGGCACCGCCCGCACGACGGTCGCTTCGGAGGAGGCGCCGAACGGATCGTTGTCTTCGTTGTTGTCGGCCATCATGACTCTCCGGGCGCAGCGGCACCGTTGCCCTGACCCGCTGGGCCGTCGCACTGCACGACCACGACCGTGACGTTGTCGAGCCCGCCGGCATCGAGCGCCATCTGCATCAGGAGCTGCGGGCTGCGCGAAGGATCCTCCTCGGCCAGCACCGCGGCGATCTGCGCTTCGGGCACCATCTTGGTCAGCCCGTCGGTGCAGATCAGGAAACGGTCGCCCGCCTGCAGCCGGCCGGCGACGCGGTCGAGGTCGACCTCCGCCGAGATGCCCAGCGCGCGCGTGATCACGTTGGCGCGGGGATAGCGCTCCGCCTCGTCCGCCGTCAAGGCGCCGGCGTCGAGCAGCTCCTGGACCTCGCTGTGGTCGTGCGTGATCTGCTCCATCTTGCCGTCGCGCAGCAGGTAGCCGCGGCTGTCGCCGGCCCAGATGCAGGTGTAGTGCCAGCCATGGGCGAGCAGCAGCACGACCGTGGTCGCGATCATCCCGCCGCCCCGGCTGGCGGCGCGGTCGAGCATGCGCGTGTTGGCCTCGTACAGCCGGTCGATCGCCTCGACCAGGAAGTCCGGCGCGCGCTCGGCGACACGCATCTCGTTCAGCACGTCGACCACCTGGGCGCTGGCCCAGTCGCCGGCCGAGGCACCGCCGACGCCGTCGGCGATCATCCAGATGCCCGCCTGGTCGCGGGTCAGCATCGAATCCTCGTTGTGGCTGCGCACGTTGCCCTGGTGCGTCGCGCCGAAGCCGCGCAGCCGGGGACGCGCCGCCGCCGCGGCCGCGAACGGATTGACCGTCGTGGCCTCGGGATCGTTGGGATCCGCCAGCCTGGCCGTCTGATCCTCCGTCATCGCGGAGCCTCCCTCGGCGGGCTCAAGGTATCGCGATCGGCCCCCGCCGTCGCGTCCTCGTCGCCGAAC
>CAYNOF010000594.1:0-1164 GCA_964398335.1 uncultured Rhizobiaceae bacterium | reverse complement strand
GTGCGGGCGCAACATAGCCATTGACCGAATCCCGGTCCATCTTGCGGACGATAACTTTCTTGTGGGTAGAAGGCATAAAGCGACGGCCCCACCGGCAATTTGCGGCCGGCCGGGTCCTGACAGGGCAATTTTCCCATCTTTTTGAGAAAAAAACGCTTACGCCATCTTCCTAGTAGCCAAATCGTTAACGGTGTGTTATTTTTTCTTGCTTGTCCCATCCCGTTTCGAGATGTATAAGTCTATTTATTAGAGCTACTTACGTAATAGCATTCACAAGTTTTCTGGTTTGCCGGAAAAAAGGCTGTGGAAAACTCCGGACGACCTGGGATCGGGGCACGGAAGCGGGTCTCCTGGTAAGGCATGGCTGATTACATCTACACCTTGGAAATCCGGCTGACGCCGGACCAGCAGCGCGGTGTAACCCTGGTGCAAGAAATTGCACGCAACGCTGCGATGAATGTCTACCTGACCGGGGGCGCCGTCCGTGACATCATCAGCGGGTTCACCATTCGCGACCTGGATTTCACCGTTCAGGGCAATCCCTTAAAACTGCAAAAAGATCTGGAGAAGGCCGGGGCCACCATCGCCTACGTCGATGATGACCTCAAGGTCCTCCTACTCAACCTGCCGGGGAATGTGCGGGCGGAAATCAGCATGGCCCGCACCGAGCGTTATGAGAAGACGGGCAAGCCTCCGGTCATCGCTCCCGCCACCATTCTGGACGACCTGCGCCGCCGCGACTTCACGGTCAACGCCATGGCGCTGTCGTTGAATCCGGGCTCGCGCGGCCTGCTGATGGACCCCTTCAACGGCGTGGCCGACATTGAGGCCAAGCTGGTGCGGGTGCTGCACAACTACGCCTTTATCGAGGACCCTTCCCGGCTCATTCGCGCCAGCCGCTTCGCGGCGCGCTTTCATTGGCCGCTGGAAGAACGCACCCAGGCGCGTTTCGAGTCGGCCAAGGAAAATAACTACATCGAATACGTGACCGACAAGGCCATCGGATACGAGATCGAGCAACTGGCCTACGAAGAAGACCCGCTGCACATCCTGAAGGTGCTGGAAAAAGAAGGCTGGCTGAAGGTGCTGAGTTCACACTGGACCAGCGCCAAGGTCGATACCGCCGGGCTTTCCCAGCTGATGAAAACCCGCCAGCAGATGAAC
>CAYNOF010000593.1:0-6595 GCA_964398335.1 uncultured Rhizobiaceae bacterium | reverse complement strand
AGTCCAGCCGCTTGAGCAGGACCTCGGCGTTGGCCACGTCGTCGAGCATGAGATAGGCCTCGCCCATGTACTCATGGGCGCCGAGATGCTTGGGGTCGATTTCCAGCGCCTTCTGGTAGTGCGCCAGCGAGGCGCGCGGGTTGCCGCCCTTGCGCGTGGCGTAGCCCAGCAGGTTCCAGGCCTCGGGGTTGCGCGGCTCGGCCTGCGTCACCTTGTTCAGCGAGGCGATGGCGCCGGGCCAATCCTTGCGGTCGATCGCCGCCTTCGCCGCCGCGAAATCGGGGTTGGCCGGCTTGGACGCGGCGCGCGGCGCGGGATCGGCGCTGCCGCCGCCGCCGGCGGCCAGGGCCGGCATGACCGGCAAGGCGATGGCGGCCGTCATCGCGGCGGCACAGGCGAAGCGAAGCGTCGGATGCATGATCCCCTCCGTGTTTGGGCGTTGCCACCATAGTACCCCTGAGTTGCGACGTTTGTTCCCCAGGGCACACCCGCTCACACGACTTCGTGACGTCAGTCAGGTTTCCGCCAGCAGGGCGGCTTCCTTGATGACGTGCACGCGCAGCCGCTCCTCGCGGCCACGCACCTCGACCTCGTGGCGCTCGCCGATATCGGGCTTCACGCCGGCCAGATCGAGCAGGTCCTGCGACACCACGAGCTGGGCGGTGAACTCCTTGCTCTGCGCCTCCAGGCGGGCGGCTGTGTTCACCGTGTCGCCGATCGCGGTCAGGCTGGTAGCGCGACCATGGCCGAGATCGCCGACGATCGCCGGACCGGCATGGATGCCGATGCCGATGCGCAGCGGCTTGTCGAGTTCACCGTAAAGCGACTCGTTGAAATCCTCGATCGCGAGCCCGATGCGGCGCGCGGCATCGAGCGACTGGCGCGCGGCCTTCGCGCCGTCGACGTCGAGGCCGAACAGCGCCATGACGCCGTCGCCGATGAACTTGTCGACGCGGCCACCGGCATCCTCGATCGCCTGGCCGACGGCACGGAAATAGCGGTTGAGGATGAACACCACGTCGTAGGGCAGGCGCTTCTCGGAGAACGCTGTGAAGCCGCGCAGGTCGACGAACATCACCGCGATCATGCGCTCGCCGCCGAGCGACAGCTTGGTGCCGGAATAGGCATCCGACGGCTGGGCGCCGGCCGGCAGCAACGGTGCGACGCGATACTCGCCCGGCGGCGGCCGGAGTTGGCAGGCCAGGCGCACATTGGCCGGCGCGCCGAAGCGCGCCAGCACGCGCTGCTCGGCCGCGTCGGGCGGCGGCAGCTTCGCCGCGTCGGGGCCGACGATGCGCACGCGGCAGGTCGAGCAGCGGCCACGGCCGCCGCACACCGAGGCATGCGGGATGCCGTTCAGCCGGCTGATGTCGAGCACCGTGAGGCCGGGATGCGCCACAACGCTGCGGCCGCTGGCATAGGTCAGGCGCACCTCGCCGGCGCGGCGCGCCACCCATGTCCTGACCCGACGCGCGCCCAGCACGCCGATCAACAGCACCGCGCCGGCGATCTTCAGCCCGTCAGAGAGCGCGTAGAGGCGGTCGACCTCCTCGCGCGTCGGCGGATTCGTCGTGCTGACCGCTGCCCGGAATCGCTCGGGATCCTCCCTGAGCTCGACCACCTTGCCGATGCCGACGCCCACGCCCGCCAAGGCCAGAGCCGGCACCACCAGCGCCGTACCGTAGAGCCAGGGCAACGCGCCGGGATACCAGGGCCTCAGCCGCCCGTAGAAATGCAGGCCGATGCATCCGTGGACCCACACGACCAGCAGAAACCCTGTCTGCCGAGCCGCCGACCATGCGCCGTCGGCCATCGACAGCAGAACCCAGAGGTAGTTGGCGTTGACGTCGTAGAGCTCGTAAGCGATGCGCGTGCCGATGATATGGACCGTGCCCAGCGGCACGATCGAAAGGCCCAGCACGAGCTGCGTCCACTCCCATCGCGTCAGCCTGAGCGAGCGGCGGCGGAACAGCGCCCACAGCGCCAGGGCGACATGCAGGAGGAGCGCGCCATAGAGCAGGACAGTGCCCGGCGGGCTGCGCCAGATGCCGGCCAGCACGTCCATCACCGCATCGGCCACCGACACCGAGGCCAGTATCATCGCATGGTTGATCAGGTGCAGCGTGGCATAGACGAAGAGCACGATGCCCGACCACAGGCGCAGGCGCGCGATCATGGGCCGGGGCTGGCCTTACGTCTGCACGATCGCCAGCACCGCCTCAGGCGGCCGGCCGATCGCCGCCTTGCCGCCGGATACGACCACTGGCCGCTGCAGCAGGATCGGATGCTTGGCGATCAGCTCGACCGCGTCCTTGCGCGTCAAGGTCGCAGCCTTCTTGCCCGAGGCCTTGAACTCCGGCTCGCCGTCGCGCACCAGCACGCGCGGCTCGACAGCAAGCTGGTCGAGCAAGGTCTCGACCTCCTTCCCAGACGGCGGTTGCTTGAGATACTCGCGCACGACGGGGTCTATTCCCTTCTCGCGCAAGAGCGCCAGTGTCTCGCGCGACTTGCCGCAGCGCGGGTTGTGCCAGATGGTGACCGCCTTGCCCTTCGCCATGTCCCTCACTCCTGCAGCGCGTCCTCATCCTTGGCGTCGATGACGCGGCGCGCAAGGCCCAGCGCAAAGCCGGCGCGGCCCATGGCGGCGAGGTGCCTGTCGCGGCGCTCGCGCCGCACGGCCGGATCGGCGAAGGGCCCCAGCCGGCGCCGCCGCGCCAGCGCCACCGCCGCGGCAAACTCGCTGTCGCCGTCGCTCCCGCCGCGCAGGCTGGCCAGCGCATGATCGACGTCGTCGCGCCCGACGCGCGCCAGCGCCAACTTCTCGCGGATGCGCCGCTGCGAGGTGCCGCGGCGGCTGAGCGCGTCGGCCTTGTGCTCGGCGAAACGCCGATCGTCGAGTGCGCCTGACTTCACGTATTTCGCGACGATACCCTCGATCACCGCCTCGACATCGTCGACGACCGGCGCCTCGGCGTGGCGTGCCTTGCGCACGCGGCGCAGCAGCACGTCGCGCAGCCGGCCGGCGGAGCTGGCGTAGCGGTCGATATAGGACGCGGCGATGTTCTCCAGCCGCTTCGCCGTGATCGGCTTGACGATCACGGCCGGTAGCCGAAGGCGCGCGGCCCGGTCCTGCGCATCGGCGCGGCGAGGTTGGCGAACTCGCACAGCAGGCGGCGCGTGTCGCGCGGATCGATGATCTCCTCGACGCCGAAGGCTTCGGCGGTGCGGAACGGCGAGCGCACCTTGTTCAGCCGGTCGAGGATCTCGGCCATGTGCGTGACGCGATCGGGCGCCGCCTCGAGCTCGGCGCGATCGGCGGCCTCGATGCCGCCCTCGACCGGCAGCGAACCCCAGTCGCCCGACGGCCAGGCGTAGCGGAAATTGTAGTGGCCCCAGTTCTGGTGCGCCGCGCCGGCAACGCCGAAGGCCTTGCGGATCAGGATCGAGCACCACGGGCCTTTGGCCTGATAGATCGCGGTCATCGCCCGCGCGCCGTGGCGGATGGTGGCGGCGGTCTCGGCGGCGACGCCGATGACGAAGCCCGGGCAATCGACGAAATGCACGACGGGCAGATGGAAGGTCTCGGCGAGATCGACGAAGCGCGTCACCTTGTGCGAGGTGTCGGCGGTCCAGCCGGCGGCATAGAAATACGGATCGCCGCCCATTACCGCGACCGGCCAGCCGTCGATGCGCGCCAGGCCGGTGATCATCGAGCGGCCGTAGAGCTTGCCGATCTCGAAGAAGCTGTCCTTGTCGACGCAGGAACGGATGATCGCGCGCATCTGGTAGACCTTGCGCCGGTCGCGCGGCACGAGGTCGATCAGACTGGGATCGGCGCGATTGGGATCGTCGGTGATCGGCCCGCGCGCGGCCAGGCCATCGATCGACGACGGCAGGAAGGACAGGAATTTGCGCGTGCGCGCGAAGGCCTCGTCCTCGCTCTCGACCTCATCGTCGACCGAGCCGTTGCGGCAATGGATGTCGGTGCCGCCCAGCTCCTCCTTGGTGACCGGCTCGCCCAGGCGCGCCACGACCGGCGGGCCGGCGGCGAACATCTGCGAGATGCCCTTCACCATCAGCGAGTAGTGGCTGGTGACCAGGCGCGCGGCGCCCAGCCCGGCAACCGAGCCGAGGCCCAGCGCCACGACCGGCACCTTCGAAAGGTTGTCGCAGACCTCCTCCCAGCCCGGGTTGCGCGGCACGTAGGTGCGGCCGGTGTCCTCGTAGGACTTCACCGAGCCGCCGCCGCCGGTGCCGTCGACCAGGCGCACGATGGGGATGCCGAGCTCGCCGGCCATCCGCTCGGCGATCACCTGCTTCTCGTGGATCGCCGCGTCGGCGGCGCCGCCGCGCACCGTGAAGTCGTCGCCGCCCACCGCCACCGGCCGCCCCTCGATGCGGCCGCGGCCGCAGACGAAGTTCGAGGGCTGGAAGTCGAGCAGCTCGCCGCTCTCGTCGTACTGCGCCTTGCCGCCCAGCGCGCCGATCTCGTGGAAGCTGCCGGGATCGAGCAGGCGGTCGATCCGCTCCCGCACCGTCAGCTTGCCCCCGTCGTGCTGGCGCTTGATCTTGTCGGGCCCGCCCATGCGCCGGCCCAGCGCCTCGCGGCGGTGCAACTCGTCGATCTCCGGCTGCCAGCTCATGGCGCGTCCTCCTAGCCCAGGGGAAAGCCGACCATCGCCTCAAGCTCGGCGATGGCAACGGCGGGATCGCCGACCTTGATGGTGCGCATGCCCATGGCGCGCGCCGGCTTCAGGTTGACGCCGAGGTCGTCGAGATAGATGCAGGCCTCGGGTGCGACTCCGAGCAATTCGCAAGTGTGGCGATAGATGCGCGGATCGGGCTTGCGCATGCCGAGCTTGCTCGACTCCACGACGTACTCGAACAGGACCATGATCTCAGCCACCTGACGCGCGCGTTCCTGAGAGGCCGCCATGCCGGGGCCATCACCGGCCTTCATGTTGTTGGTGATGCATGCGACCCGGTGACGCGCACGCACGCGTTTCAGCGCCTCGACCATCGCCGGCCGGATCCCGCCACTGATCGAATCCAGCACGCGACGACCGCTCAGGGAATGGCCGGCGGCCTGGGCCTCCGCCTCGAAGGCAAGGACGAACTGGTCGCGGCTGATTTCGCTTCTTTCCATTCGCGCCCAGGCATTGGCGTCGGGGTTGCGGGCGTTGAGGCCGCGGATGAAATTTTCGGGAAGGCCGATCTCCTGTTCGTAGCGCGCGAAGGCGTCGAACGGCGATTCCAGAATCACGCCACCAAAATCCCACAACACCGCTTCGATCTTCTCCGGCATCTTCACTGATCTCCACTCACCGAATGACTGACGTGACGGACGCTGGAGCCAGTGGCCTTGATCCGAACACAAACCGAGGCTAGATGGCGCCCGTCGTCGATACCCCGCCGTCCTGACGCACTATGGCGGGTAGCGTATCGCCGCGTGCGAGGTGGCGCGAGCGACACGACGGACGAACCACTGCGTCCTTCCGATCTGCAGACGGCATCCGGCCTCTGGAGAACCAGCCCGCGGGATCCACGATCCGGGGCGGAGCATCTATCGTTTTGTTGGAGATATCCGAGATCATGCACGCTGCTGCCCCTGAGACGCCGCGAATCGATGGCCGCAACCTCCGGGCCGAGAGCACCCGCCGCAAGATCATCGTCGGCGCTCGCGCGCTGGTGGAGGAACAGGCTCGCTTGCCCAAGGTCGCCGACGTCGCGCGCCGTTCCGACGTGTCGGTACGTTCGGTATTCCAGCACTATCAGGACGTCGAGACGCTGTTCCTGGCCGTGGTCGACGCGATCGCCGACGAGCTCGACGACGTGCCGCGGGACATCGAGGCCAGTGGATCGCTTCACGAGCGGGTGCAGCGGCTGACCGAGAGGCAGGCCGGCGTCTATGAACGCGTGATGCCCGCCGTCATCGCCAGCCGCCAGCTCAATCCGCCGCCGCCGGCCCTGATCGAGCGCACCGAACGTCGCCGCGCCCTTCTGCGGCATCACCTGGAAACAATTTTCCATCCGGAACTGGCTTCACTGACGAGCTCGTGCCGGACCGAGGCAATCGCGGAGTTGATGGCCGTCGCCGACTGGGATTGCTGGATCGCGCTGCGCCACCGCCAAGGAATGGAGCCTGAGCGGGCAACAACCACAATGGGTCGATTGGTCCTTGCTGTTCTATGGTCAGCAACAAATAACGTTGGATTGATGGTGACTTAACACTTCGTCTCGGCGGCGGAGGATAACGTAACCCGATATTGCAGTTAAAATTTATATTTAAGGCATACTATGAGCAGCAGTTATTGGATGGTCGATGACTCCGCCATCCGGCTTGATCGGCCGATCATGACCGATCCGAAGCCGGTCCAGGTCGCCAAGGTCGATGGCCGCACGCTGCGGTCCGAGCGGACCCGCGAACGCATCGTGGGTGCCGCACTCGACCTGATCCGCGAGGGCGAGGCCCAGCCACGCACGGCGGTGATCGCCGATCGCGCCGGCGTCTCGGTGCGCTCGATCTTCCAGCATTTCGCCGATACCGAAGCGCTGTTCATTGCCGTCGCCGACCGGGTCGTGCGCGATGTGCTCA
>CAYNOF010000592.1:0-3324 GCA_964398335.1 uncultured Rhizobiaceae bacterium | reverse complement strand
GACCCATGTCGTGATCCTGCGCGAGGACGACATCGTGGGCGCCTACGAGGAGGTCTTCGCCCGCCTGCGCGCGCGCTACGGCGAGGGCGCGATGCCGCGCACGGTCAACACCGTCACCGGCCCGTCGCGCACCGCCGACGTCGAGCAGCAGCTCGAGCTGGGCGCCCACGGCCCGCGCCGCATGCATATCCTGATCGTGCGCGACTGAGCTCGGGGCCGGCGATGGGCGCGCCCGAGCAGCTCAGGATCGTCGGCACGGCGGCCAGCCGGGAGATCGCCGCGATGCTCGACGCGGTCGCGGCGTCGACCGGCAAGAGAAAGGCCCATGTCCTGCAGATCGGCGCGCGCAGCCACCCTGCCGAGCGCGGCGAACACAACTGGCGCCACCTGGTCGAGGACAAGCTCGGCAAACGCGCCCGCTTCACCGGCGTCGACAGCCAAGCCGGCGCCAATGTCGACGTCGTCTGTGCCGATTTCACCGCGCTTGGCCGCATGCTCGATCCGAACGCCTTCGACCTGGTGATCTGCGACCGCCTGCTGGAGCACAGCCAGGCGCCCTGGCGGGTTGCCGGCCAGCTCCAGCAGCTTCTGGCACCCGGCGGCCACCTGTTCGTGCGTGTCGCCTGGGCGCGCGCCCATCACGCCGAGCCGGACGACTATTGGCGCATGTCCTTTGCCGGCGTGATGCAGCTGTTCGACGGCCTGAAGCCGGTGTCGCTGTTCTACACCGGCGGCGCCGTCGGCCTCGACATCGCCTACCGCGTCACGCGCGGCGAGGAGGTCGAGATCTCGCCGGCGATCGGCGCCGTCGAGCAGGGCTTGTTCCAGGTCGTGCTTGACCACGAGGCCAACCGGGCCATGCTGGCCAACCAGGCCGGTCAGCGCTATCCCCTGTCGCGCGACTACCTGCCGACCATGTTCGTCAACGTCGTCGCCCGACGGGAGCCTTGACGATGCGATCCATCCTCGCCGCGCTGCTGATCCTGATCGCCGCGACTGCCTTGGCCCAGCAGGTGAAACCGCCGCAGACACCGCCGGCGCCGGCGCCGTCGTTGCCGCAGTCGCTGCGGCTGAAGGTGATCGTCGATCTGTCGGAGCCGCTGTTCGTGTCGCGCTCGCCGGAAGGCCGCCTCGTCGGCTTCGACATCGATCTGCTGAATGTGCTGTGCGCGCGGCTGAAGGCCGATTGCATCATCGAGGCGGTCGACTGGGACGATCTGCGCGCCGACATCGCGTCGGGCAAGGCCGATCTCGCCGCCGGCGGGATCAGGACCGGCAGCCTGCCGGCCGAGCGCAGCGTCTTCGCCGCGCCCTACGGCCGCGTGCCGCTCGCCATCGTGGCGCGCAAGGGCAGCAAGCTCGAGGCGACGCCGGCGGGCCTGAAGGACAAGCGCATCGCCGTGCAGCGCTCGACGCGCTGGGGGCATTGGCTGAAGCAGTCCGGCATCGCCACGGTGGTCGAGTTCGAGACCCCCGAGGAGGTGAAGGCCGCGTTGATCGCCGAGAAGGTCGATGGCGCGCTGATCGATCGCATCCGCACCGCTTCCTGGCTGTCCGGTCCGGCCGGTGCCTGTTGCGAGTTGGCCAGGCCGGAAATCCGCGAGCCCGATGCCACCGGTCCGGACCTCGCTCTGCTTCTGCGCTCCGACATCAAGCTGAAGGAGCTGATCGAGAAGACGATGGCCGGCCTGCGCAGCGACGGCACGATTCAGAAGCTGGTGGCCAAACATCTGCCATTTCCGTTGATATAGAATGGCGTGATGCGGATCGGGGCGCGCACGAGGCTTCTCGCGGCCGTGACGGCACTCGCCGTCACGCTGGCGGCGATCTGTCCGCCGGCGAGCGAGGCGCAGCAGCAGGGCGCGACGACGCAGCCGCCCGCGCCGCCGCCGCGTCCCAAGCCGGTCACCCCGCCGCAGAAGGCCAAGCCGGGCCAGAAGCCGCCGCCGGCGCCGGTCCTCAAGGCCACGGTGGTGACCGAGGGCAAGTACCCGCCCTTCAACATGCTCGACTCGCAGGGCCGTCCGGCCGGCTTCGAGGTCGATCTCGCCACCGAGCTGTGCAGGCGCGCCAAGGTCGAGTGCCGCATCGTCACCGCGGCGTGGGACGACATCCTTCCCGGCCTGCTCGACAAGCGCTACGACGCGATCATGGCGTCGATGGACATGACGCAGGAGCGCCGGCGCCAGATCGGCTTCGGCAAGCGCTACATGCTGGTGCCCGGCGCCTTCGTCGCCCCCAAGAGCGCCGCGGTGCCTGACGGCGCGCCGGCGCTGCTGCGCGGCAAGACGGTGGGCGTGCAGCGCGGCACGGTCTATGCCGACTATCTCGAGCGCACCTTCCGCAAGGCCGTGCGCACGAAGACCTTCGCCAACGCCGACGACGCGCGCAAGGAACTGGTCGCGGGCAAGCTCGACGCCGTGCTCGGCGACAAGGTGGCGCTGTGGCAGTGGCTGAAGACGCCGGACGGCGCCTGCTGCGATTTCTTCGGCCAGGACGTGAAGGACACGCGCACCCTGGGCGACGGCGTCGGCATCGGCTTCCGCAAGGACGATTCCAAGCTGCGCGACGCCTTCAACAAGGCGCTGGCCGAGGCGGTCGCCGACGGCACGCTCAAGCGCATCGCCGACAAGTACGTCCCGTTCGCGATCTACTGACCATGCGCCCGATCCTCGTCGCCGTGATCCTGGCCCTGGCGCCGGTCGCGGGCGCCGCCGCGCAGGAGCAGACGCCCACGCAGCGTTCCTGGTCGACCGAGGGCCGCACGCCGCAATGGCACGCGCGTGTCGAGGCGCAGGGCGCCGGCGCCATCGAATCCATCTCGGTGCTGGAGCGGGACGCATCGGGCGTGGTGCTCGCCGTCCGCGAAGGCGGGGACGACGACAAGATCACCTTCATCGAGCGGCGCGACAGCACGGGGCAGCGGGTGTGGCGGCACCCGGTGCCCGGGCTGCCGGCGAAGTACGAGGCCTTCAGCCTGGCGGTGATCCAGGGCAGGACGCGCGCCGACCTCATGCTGGCGGCAGTGTTCAATCCGGCGAATGCCAGGCCGGGCGATCCGTTCGCGCGCATCATCGAGGTCGATATCGCCAAGGGCGCGCTCAACATCGTCGGCAGTTTCCCCTATCCCAAGGTTCGCGGCACGCTCGACGACTGGTTCGAGCTGACCCATGCGAAGGCGCTGCCGTCCGGCCAGATCGTCTTCTATGGCGGCATCGGCTCGGGGCCGTTCCAATGGTGGGTCGGCCTGCGCAAGCCCGACGGTACGCCGCTCTGGGACGTGGTCAGCCAGCGCGGCATAGGCCAGGTCGTCGACCTGCGCCA
>CAYNOF010000591.1:0-4325 GCA_964398335.1 uncultured Rhizobiaceae bacterium | reverse complement strand
AGCCGCTGCTCCTCGACGCGGATCATGTATTCGGATTCGACGATCTCGACCGGCGTGTTCATCGTGTTGGTGAGATGCACGCGCACGACGGGCATGCCGTCGCGGTCCGGCCGCGCGCCTTCGCCGCCGCCATGCGTCTCGTAGAAGGTGCCGATGGCGCCGTCGCGCCGCCTGCCGCCGAAGATCAGCAGCCCCGCCGTGGTCGAGCCGCCGGCCGCGAGCCGCTCGGGTACCGCCTTGTCGAGCGCGCGCATGATCGCGTCGACCGCGCGCTGCGATGTCTCGTGGTTGCCGCCGACAACCGGCTTGTCGATGCCCGGCTCGAGGATGGAGCCGGGACGGGTGCGGATGTCGAGCGGGCGATAGCAGCCGCCATTGGGCTGGATCTCGGGACCGGCCACGGCCTTGATCGCGTAGTAGACCGCCGCCATCGCCACGAACGGCGTCGTGTTGAGCGGGCCGGCGACGGCATCGTCGGTGCCGGTGAAATCGAAGCGGGCGCCATCGCCGGCGATCGCCACGCGCACGCGGATGGCGGCGGGCCTGCCGTCCGGCCCGTCGTCGTCGAGGAAGTCCTCGCCCTCGTAGATGCCGTCCGGCAGGCCGGCGATCGCTTCGCGCATCTGCGCTTCCGACAGATCGTCGAGCCGGTCCAGCGCGGCCCGGATGGTGGCCGCGCCGTGCTCGTCGGCCAGCCGCACCAGGCGCGCTTCCGCCGCCCGTGTCGCCGCCATCTGGGCCATCAGATCGCCTTCGCGCTCGGCCGGCCCGCGCAGGTTGGCGAGCAGCAAATCGCGCTTCTCCTCGTCGATGCCGTCGGCGGTGAAGAGGCGCAGCGGCGGGATGCGCAGGCCTTCCTGCCAGGTCTCGGTGGCGGCCGCGAAATAGCTGCCGGCCCAGGCGCCGCCGATATCGCCCCAGTGGGCGAGGCTGACGGCGAAGGCGAACAGCCTGCCTTCGAGGAAGATCGGCCGGATGGCCTTCACGTCAGGCAGGTGGTTGCCGCCGACTTCCGGCAGGTTGAGGAACCAGACATCGCCCGGCCGCAGGCGCTCGGCCGGCACGCGCTCGAGGAACTTCTTCACCGTGAAGCTCATCACCCCGAGATGGATCGGGATGTCCCGGCCCTGCGCGATCAGGTCGCCCTTGTGGTCGGTGAGCGCCGAGGAGAGGTCGCCCGCCTCGCGCAACAGCGGCGAGCGCGCCGAGCGCATGACGACGAACGACATCTCCTCGGCGGCGGTCGTCAGCGCATGCCGGATCACCTCGACGGTGAAGGGATCGACCGCGTTTCTCACCGCATGTCCTCGCGAATCCGGAGATGGCCCATGGCATCCGCGCTGAGCGCGTAGCCGGGCGGCACGACGATCGTCGACCAGGCATCCTCGACCACCGCCGGCCCGGCGATGCGCGTGCCCGCCGGCAGGCGGTCGCGATCGTAGCGTGGCGTCGGATGAGGCCCCGACGGCTCGAACCAGCATGGCGCGATGCTGGTGGGCTCCGGCGGCGCGTCGGGAGCGGCGAGCGCGCCGAAGCTCGTCTGCCGGGAGACCAGCGCGCGCATGCGCAGGCTCTGCATCTCCCAGTGCTCGTCGGTCGCGTAGCCGTAGATCTCGTGGTGACGCCGGCGGAAATCGCCACCCAGGCGCTCGAGGTCGAGCGGCTCGGCGAACGGCACCTCGACGGCGTAGCTCTGGCCGACATAGCGCACGAGCGCCATGCGTTCGACGGTGATCTCGGCCGTGCCGTGTCCCTGGCCCTGCAGCGGCGCCATCAGCGCCGCCAGCATGCCGTCATGCAGGGCAGCGAACCGCGCCGGGTCCCAGTCGTTGCTCAGCATCCGCACCGCCTGCTGCTGCATGTAGCTCATGTCGGCGACGATGCAGCCCAGCGCGGAGAAGCCGGAGGAGAACCGCGGCACGACGATCTCGGCGATGCCGAAGTCGCGGGCGAGGCCGGCGGCATGCATCGGGCCGGCGCCGCCGAAGGCGAGGAGCGTGCATTGACGGCCGTCGACGCCGCGCTCGACCGTCACCCGCGACAGCGCCCGGACCATGGTCGCGTTGGCCACGCGCTGCACGCCCAGCGCCAGCTCGATGATGCCGACGCCCAGGCGGCGGGCGAGCGGCGCCAGCGCGGCCTCCGCCGCCCCGACGTCGAGCGTGATCGCGCCGCCCAGCCGCCGGGCCGGGTCGAGATAGCCGAGGACCGCGTTGGCGTCGGTGACCGTCGCCTGCGTGCCGCCGCGGCCATAGGCGGCCGGGCCGGGCTCCGCGCCGGCACTCTGCGGGCCGATCGACAGCCCGCCGGTTCCCAGCGTCACCAGTGATCCGCCGCCGGCGCCGATCGATTCGACGGCGACCATGGGCTGGCGCACGGGCCGTCCGGCAAGCTTCGAATCGGTCGAGATCTCGGCGCTGCCGCCGACGATCAGGCAGACATCCGTCGTCGTCCCGCCCATGTCGAAGCTGAGGGCCTTGTCGAGGCCCAGGGAAGCGGCGACGTGGGCCGCCGCGGACACGCCCGCGGCCGGACCGGACAGCGCCATCGACAGCGGCCGCCGGGCGACGGCGTCCGGCGACGCCATGCCGCCCGCCGAATGCATGACGTGCAGGCGGGCGCCTTTCACCTCGCGCTGCAGGCGGCCGAGGTAGCGCGCCGCGATCGGCATGACCGAGGCGTTCAGCACCGTGGTCGCCGTGCGCTCGAACTCGCGCGTCTCCGGATTGACCTCGTGCGACAGCGAGATGAACGGAAACGACGCCGCCAACGCCGCGCCGATCGCGCGTTCATGGGCAGGGTTGGCGTAGGCATGCAGCAGGGAGACGGCGATGCTTTCCACGTTGGTCGCCTGCGCCTGGCGGACGACGTCCTCGATCGCGGCACGATCCGGTGCGCGCACGGTCCTGCCGGTGAAGTCGGTGCGCTCGGCCAGGCCGATGCGCCGCTGCGGCGGCACCTGTGCTTCGCGGCGCGGCGGCAGGTCGAGCCGGTAGAGATGCTGGCGACCCGCGCGGCCGATGTCCAAGACGTCCTCGAAGCCGCCGGTCGTCACCAGGGCGACAGGCTCGACGCGATCCTCGACGATCGCATTGGTGACCAGGGTCGTGCCGTGAATCAGATCGCCGACGCGGTCGCTGGCCAGGCCGGCCGCCGCGAGCGCGGCGAGGATGCTGGCGACGGGATCGTTGCGTTGCGTCGGCACCTTGATCGAGCGCACCGCGCCCGTCGACGGCAGCAGTGCCACCAGGTCGGTGAAGGTTCCGCCAATATCGATCCCGACCTGCCAGCCGTCACCCGGCATGTGTCACGCTCCGCTGGGCCCAATACTGCCGGCCACCTTAGGCCCTCGCGACAGGCGGCAGCCAGTGGTGTTCCGGGCTTGGGGCAGGCTTCCCCGTCCGCGCCCAAACCGATCCGGCCCGCGTGCTCCGGGAGCGTTGGCGGCTGCGGCTATGTCGCTTGTTTCAATGGCTTGTGGAAGTGGCTGGGGGACCAGGATTCGAACCTAGACTAACCGGGTCAGAGCCGGTTGTTCTACCGTTAAACTATCCCCCAGCAGGGGCCGTCGGCGGGCAGGATGTAGCGGCCGGAACGGCGCTTTGCAAGCGTCGGACACGCGCCGATCGCCGGTCGCGGTGCCGGCAGGCGACCGCGCGGCCGCCCGCCCAGAATTCTCCTCGCCGCCTGAACGCCTTAACGTTACCATCATCGACTGTCATGGGGGCGCAAGAGACGGAGTGGGCGTGACGATATCGGAGCACATAGGCGGGTGGCGGCGCGGCCGGTTCGCCCATACCTATGCGGCCATCGATCTCGGCACGAACAATTGTCGCCTGCTGATCGCGCGCGCCTCGGCCACCGGCTTCGACGTCATCGACGCCTTCTCGCGCCCGGTGCGGCTGGGCGAGGGCATCGGCGATCGCGAGCGGCTCTGCCAGCAGGCGATCGGGCGCACCCTGGACGCGCTGGAGGTCTGTGCCGCGAAGATCCAGCGCGCCGGCGTCACCCGTTCGCGCCACATCGCCACCGAAGCCTGCCGCCGCGCCGCCAATGGCGCGGATTTTCTCTCCGACGTGCGCCAGCGTGTCGGCCTGACGCTGGAGATCATCAGCCCGGCCGAGGAGGCCCGCCTGGCGCTGGCCAGCTGCCAGTCGCTGATCGATCCGGAGCGGCCCTACGCCCTGCTGGTCGATATCGGCGGCGGCTCGACCGAGGTGGTCTGGGTGACGGTGGGCACGCGGCCCGACCTGCCTTGCGGGCTGGAGATGGGCATCATCGACATGGTGTCCATTCCCTGGGGCGTGGTGACCTTGACCGAGGCG
>CAYNOF010000590.1:0-3609 GCA_964398335.1 uncultured Rhizobiaceae bacterium | reverse complement strand
TCGCGCGGCGGCGCGGGATGGCCGTCGAGATCGGCGACGATCTCGTCCGGCGTCATGAACGGGAAACGCGCCCATAGATTGCTGGTCAGCAGGCGCCGATGCCAGTCGTCGCGACGTCCGGGGGGACAGACGGGCGTGCCGCCGGGGAAGCGCACGACGCTGGGATTGGTGACGCTGTCGCCGAATACCGAATGGGCGAAGACCACGGCCTGTCGATCAGCCAGCGCGCCCGCCAGTGCCTGGGCGAAGCCGTTGGCCGCGCCGCAATCGCAGGCGTACAGGGCGATCACGACGCCCGACGTGCTTCTGGCGCGCACTACGGCGGCCAGGTGGGCGACATGCCCCATGTCATACTGCGCCGAGGACATCGAGCGCGGTGTGCCGTGGCCGAAATAGGCGACGGCGTCGAGCAGCCCCGGGGTGCCGCGCATCGCCGCCTCGATTTCCTGATGACGCAGCGCCTGGCGGCGATGGTTGTCGAACTTCAGCGTCGTTACCTGGCCGCCATGGCGGCGATAGAGACGCTTCCAGGCATCCAGGCCGTGATGGAACTTCCCGGTGGCGTCGTGCCCCAGCGGGTTGTTGCGGTCGGGCGGGGAGTCGTGCAGCGGGGCGAAGGCGAAGCTGTTCTGCGGCCAAAGCACGGTCTCCCCCCATCGGCCGGACGATCGCCAACGGTGGACGCCGGCATACGGGCGCGTCAAATCACTACGGCGTCACGCGCCCGTCGCGATCCAGACAGCCGCCGCCAGCATCAGCGTGCTGCCGAGCGCCAGGCCGACGATGATCAGGTTGCCGATGAGAATGCCGCCGGCCATTCGCTGGGCCGGCATGTCGCTGTTCATGGGACCTCCTCGCAGCGTCGATGTCGTCGTCGACCGGCCATCTAACGCGCGGCATGGCCGGCGCGTTCCTCTCGCCTTGACTCCGCCACACCATCGCCCCGCCCATGACGGCAACCGGCTTCGGCGGATCGACGTTGACCCGGCATGCGTCGATGCGTCACCGCGCGCCGGGACGCCAAACGCCTAGCAAGGAGAACGCACAATGATTCGCACATTGCTTGTGGGCTCAATCGCCGCGGCGCTGCTGGCTGCCTGCGGAACGCCGGAAACGCGGACCACCTACTACAATGCGCCGCCGGCCGCCTATACCACCGGCTACTACGTCACGCCCGTCGTGACGGTGCGCGAGCCGCGCTACTACAACTACTACTCGCCGGGCTATTACGATTCCTACGGCGTCTGGCGCACCGAGCGCACGACGTACTGACCAGGGTGAGGCTTCACGCGGGACGGGTGTCGCGGTGCGACGCCCGTCTTGCGTTCAGGCCGCCTTGCGCGAGCGCTTCGGCGGCCGCTTCTTCGGTGCCGGCGCCGCGCGCACGCTCTCCCGCCGCCGTGCCGGCGAGGCGGCCCCGATGCTGCGGCGCAGCGCCTCCATCAGGTCGACGACATTGCTCTCCTCCTCGTGCGAGGGCTTCTCGGCGCGCACCGGCTTCTGGCCCTTGCGCTTGCGCTCGATCAGCGCGCGCACCGCGTCCTCGTAGCGGTCGACGAATTCCGCCGGCGCGAAGTCGCCCGCCTGCTGCTCGATGATCTTGTCGGCGATGTCGAGCATGGCACGCGCCGTCTTGGGCGCGTTGGGCATCGCCACCAGATCGTCGGGATCGCGCACCTCGTCATGCGCGCGCAAGGTGGTCAGCAGGATGATGTCGTTGCGCGGCTCGAGCGCCACGATGCGCTCGCGCTGGCTCAGCACGACGCGACCCAGGCCGACGCGGTCCTTCTCGCGCATCGCATCGCGGATCACGGCGAAGGCCTCGATGCCGGTCTTGCCGTCCGGCACGAGGTAATAGGGCTCGTCCCAGTAGATGCGGTCGATCGCCTGCAGTTCGACGAAGCGCTCGATGTCGATGATCTTCGTCGACTCGACCTTCAGCGCGTCGATCTCGTCGGGATCGATCAGCACGTATTCGTCCTTGGCGACGGCGAAGCCCTTGACCAGTTCCTTGCGCTCGATCGGCTCGCCCGTGGAGGCATCGGTCAGCACCTGCTTCACGCGACTCCTGGTGCGCGGATTGATCAGGTTGAAGCTGACGCCCGTGCGCGCCTCGACCGCCTTGTAGAGAGCCACTGGACAGGTCACCAGCGACAGCCGCAGATGCCCTTGCCATGTCGGTCTCACCGCCATCGCCGCCTCCCTCTGGGAACGTGACTCAACTCGCAAAAAACCGAGTCGTTCCAAGGGTTTGCGGCTCGCCATCGGTGGGAGAACGGGCGGTGAACCCGCCACAAGATGTGGCTGATGTGCTAGGAAGGAGGGCCGGGGCTTGGCGGAACTGGTAGACGCAACGGACTTAAAATCCGTTGGGCTTTGGCCCGTGCGGGTTCGAGTCCCGCAGCCCCGACCATGGCGTGACATCCGGCAGCAGACATGCTGCGTATCATCGGATTGCCCAGTCGAGAGGCTTCACACGCTCGTGTCGCCGTCTCGCCAAGCTGTGACTTCACGGTGAGCGACCCGACACGTCATGCTGCATCGCGTGTCGGAGGAAACTGGCACCGCATCATCAGAAGGGAGCTCCATCCATGACTACCAGGACCGTTGCCGTGATCGCCGCCGCCGCTGCCGCGATGTTCGCCGCCGGCACGATCGCGACCGTCGCCCATGCCGAGGACGGCGTGAAGTGCGCCGGCATCAACTCGTGCAAGGGCACCAGCGCCTGCAAGACGGCGACGTCGAGCTGCAAGGGCATGAACGCCTGCAAGGGCCAGGGCTGGATCTCGGTCAAGGACCAGGCGGAATGCACCAGCAAGGGCGGCAAGGTCGCCGGCTGATTCCGGCGCATCGCGCGCCATGCGAAGGGGCGCCCCGGGAAACCGGCGGCGCCCGTTCCATCCCGGCGCTACACTGCGCTCATGACGGCGGTCGCGACCATGCAGTTCGGCCTCGGGCTGCGCCACCAGCATTACCGGGAGATCGTCGACGCGCCCGGCCGGGTCGACTGGTTCGAGGCGCTCAGCGAGAACTACATGGTCGCCGGCGGCAAGCCGCTGGTCTGGCTCGATCGCATCCGCCGCGACTATCCGATGGCGCTGCATGGCGTGTCGCTGTCGATCGGCGCCAGCGATCCGCTCGACCTCGATTACCTGGCGCAATTGAAGGCGCTGGCTGCACGCGTCGAGCCGCGCGTCGTGTCCGACCATCTCTGCTTCACCGGCCACGCCGGCATCAACCTGCACGATCTGCTGCCGCTGCCCTATACCGAGGAGGCGCTGGCGCATGTCGCCGCGCGCGTCGGGAAGGTGCAGGACATGCTGGGCCGCCGCATCCTGCTGGAGAACGTCTCGAGCTACGTGCGCTATGCCGAATCGCAGCTCAGCGAATGGGAATTCCTCGCGGCGCTGGCCGAGCGCGCCGATTGCGACATCCTGCTCGACGTCAACAACATCTACGTCTCGGCCTTCAATCACGAGTTCGATCCGCGCGCCTATCTCGCGGCGATCCCGCCCGCACGGGTCAGGCAGATCCATCTCGCGGGCCACAGCCACATGGGCACGCATATCATCGACACGCACGATCATCCGGTGATCGAAGATGTGTGGA
>CAYNOF010000589.1:0-5922 GCA_964398335.1 uncultured Rhizobiaceae bacterium | reverse complement strand
AGGCGGCGGCTGCCGACCTCGTTGCAGGTCGCCAGCGAGTAGAGATCGCCGATCACCTGCACCGGCTCGCGCACGTTGACGCGCACGATGTCGACCAGCGTCTCGTCGACCACGCCCTCGCGCGCGAAGCGCATCAGCGGGATGTAGAGGCCTTCCTCGTAGACCTGGCGCGCATCGGTGCCCATGCCGCGCCCGCCGATGTCGACGACGTGGCAGGTGCTGGCGAACATCGCCACCATCCTGCCCTTGCGGAACACCGGCGTCACGAAGGTGAAATCGTGCAGGTGGCCGGTGCCCTTCCACGGATCGTTGGTCAGGAAGATGTCGCCCGGCTTCATCGTCTTCGCCGGGAACTTGGCGAGGAAGTGCCGCACGGCGCGGGCCATGGAGTTGATGTGGCCGGGCGTGCCGGTCACCGCCTGCGCCAGCATCGCGCCGTCGACGTCGAAGACGCCGGCCGACAAATCGCCGGCCTCGCGCGTCGAGGTCGAGAAGCCGGTGCGGATCAGCGCCAGCGCCTGCTCCTCGACCACCGCGATCAGGCGATCCCACATCAGCTGCAGGCGGATGGGGGAGAGAGGATCGTTGATGCTCATGGGTCCACCTTCTCCAGCACGATCGCGCCGATGGCGTTGAGCCGCGCGACGAAGCCCTTGGGCACGATGGTCGTGGTCTCGTCCTCGGCGACGATCGCCGGGCCGGGCATGAAGCTGCCCGGCGACAGGTCGCGCCGATGGTAGATGTCGACGGCGCGCATGTCCTGCTCGGCCTGATCGTAGACCGGCCGGTTGCCGCTGGCCCTGGCGGCGATGCTGCCGTTGGGCGCCGCGACGGAAGGCAAGGCGGGTTGCTCGGCCGCCAGCCGCAGGGTCCAGGTCATGATCTCCACCGCGAGTCCCGGGATGGTGCGGCCGAAGGTGGCGGCATAGCTCGCCTCGAACAAGGCGCTGAGCTCGGCACGCGAGGCGGCGGTGAAGTCTCCCGCCGGCAGGCTGATGGTGATCTCGTGGCCCTGGCCGCGATAGCGCATGTCGGCGGTACGTGTGACCAGCAGCTTCGCGTCGGGCGCGGCGGCCTTCACGACGGCTTCGGCTTCCGCCAGCATCTCGGCGAACAGCGCGTTGACGAAGGCCGGGTCGAACTTGTCGTCGAGCCCGACATAGCGGCTGCGCACCACCTCGTAGGCCACCGGCGCCATCAGGAAGCCCACCGCCGAGCCGACGCCGGCGCCGCTGGGCACCATGACGCGGCGGATGCCGAGCTTCTCGGCCAGCCGCGCGGCATGGATCGGGGCGGCGCCGCCGAAGGCGATCATGGTGCGGTCCTGCAGCTCCTTGCCGCGCTCGACCGCGTGCACGCGCGCGGCGTTGGCCATGTTCTCCTCGACGATCTCGCTGATGCCGAAGGCGGCATCGAGGCGCGCCAGGCTGAGCGGCTTGCCGATCGCCTCGCTCACCGCGTCGCCGGCCTTGTCGACCGACAGCTTGATCGAGCCGCCGGCGAAGTACGCCGGATCGAGCCGGCCCAGCACGAGATCGGCGTCGGTCACGGTGGGCTCGGTGCCGCCGCGGCCGTAGCAGGCGGGGCCGGGCTCGGCGCCGGCGCTTTCCGGGCCGACACCGACGCGCGAGAGCGTGTCGACCGAGGCGATCGACCCGCCGCCGGCACCGATCTCGACCATCTCGATCACCGGGATACGCAGCGGCAGGCCGCTGCCCTTGAGGAAGCGGTACTGCCGCGCGACCTCGAAGGTGCGGGAATGCTGCGGCTCGCCGTCGTCGATCAGGCAGATCTTGGCCGTGGTGCCGCCCATGTCGAAGGACAGCACCTTGTCGAAACCGCATTGCCTGGACAGCGCCGCGGCGAGGATCGCGCCGCCGGCCGGGCCGGACTCGACCAGCCGGATCGGGAATTTGCGCGCGGTCTGGAGCGCGGCCAGCCCGCCGCCCGAGGTGATCATGAACAGCGGGCAGGTGAAGCCCTGCGCGCGCAAGGCCGCGTCGAGCTTGCCGAGATAGCGGTCCATCACCGGCTGGACGTAGGCGTTCGCGGCCGCCGTCGACCAGCGCTCGTACTCGCGGATCTCCGGCGAGACCTCGCTGCTGAGCGAGATCGACAGGCTGGGCAGCGCCTGCAGCAGGATGTCGCGCGTGCGCCGCTCGTGCGTGCCGTCGAGATAGGCGTGCATGTAGCCGATGGCGACGGCCTCGATGGCGTTGTCCCTGAGCGCCGGCACCAGCGCGCGCACGGCGTCCTCGTCGAGCGGCAGCAGCACGTTGCCGCGGCCGTCGAGCCGCTCGGGCACGCCGAAGCGCAGCGCGCGGTCGACCAGCGGCGGCGGCTTGCGCATGAAGATGTCGTACTGCTCGAAGCGGTGCTCGAAGGCCATCTCGATCGAGTCGCGGAAGCCCTCGGTGACGATCAGCGCCGTCTTGGCGCCCTTGCGCTCGATGATGGCGTTGGTGGCCAAGGTCGTGCCGTGGATGATCAGCGCGAAATCCGCCGGCTTCAGGCCGGTCAGGCGCAGGATCTCGGCGATGCCCGACAGCACGCCGTCCTCGGGCGCGCGCGGCGTGGTGAGCACCTTGACGCTGGTGCGCCTGCCGTCGCGCTCCAGGCAGAGGTCGGTGAAGGTGCCGCCGATGTCGACGGCCAAACGCGCTGTACTCATCCTAGTGTGCCGCTTGCTTGATGTTGCCGCCGAGATAGGCCTGGCGGATGCGGGGATCGGTGCGCACCTCGGCGGCCGGTCCCTCCATGAACAGCCGGCCCTGTTCCATCACCAGGGCACGGTCGGAAATCAGCAGGGCGCCGCGCACGTTCTGCTCGACGACGAGCACGGTGACGCCCGACGCGGCGATCTTCTGCACGGTGGCGAAGACGTCGCCCTGCATCTTGGGCGACAGGCCCAGCGACGGCTCGTCGAGCAGCAGCAGCGAGGGCTCCAGCAGGAGCACCATCGCCATCTCGAGGATCTGCTGCTCGCCGCCCGAGAGGTTGCCGGCCTCGACGCGCGCCTTGGCCGACAGCACGGGGAAGAGGCTCGACACGCGCTCGATCGCCGCGTCGTGCTTGCGCGCCGGGAGCGTGTAGCAGCCCATCTTCAAATTCTCGCCCACGCTCATGGCCGGGAAGTTGCAGCGGCCCTGGGGCACGAAGCCGATGCCCAGCGCCAGGCGCCGCCACGGCGCCAGCGCCTCGATGGTCTCGCCCTTGAAGACGATCTGACCGTCGAAATGCCTGATGGTGCCGTAGATCGCGCGCAGCAGCGTCGACTTGCCCGCGCCGTTGCCGCCGATCAGCGTGGTGATCGAGCCCGGCTGCAGGCGCGCGGAGAAGTCGCGCACGATCGGGTTCGAGCCGTAGCCCGCGGTGACGCCGACCAGCTCGAGGGCAGGGGCGCTCATGCCGGCGCCCTCGTGCCCGCCTCGGCCTCAGCATGAGGCTGGAGACGAACGCTCATGCCGAGGCCCTCATCTCTTCGGCGGCGATCTCCGGCGTGGTGCCGAGATAGGCTTCGAGCACGCGCGAATCGGCGTGGATCTCGGCGCCGGTGCCTTCGGCCAGCTTGCGGCCCTGCTCGAGCACGATCACGCGGTGGCAGAGATTGGTGATGAACTCGACATTGTGCTCGACGATCAGGAAGGTCTCGCCGGCGCGGTTGAGCGCCGCCAGCGCCTCCTCGATCTCGCGGATGCGCGTGGGGTTCACGCCGGCCACCGGCTCGTCGAGCACGACGATGCGCGGACGCGGCATCAGCGCGGCGGCCAGCGCCACCAGCTTCTTCTGGCCGTAGGAGAGAATCCCGGTCTCGATGTCCCAGTAGCGCTGCAGGCCGATCAGCTCGACCAGCTCGCGGGCACGGGCTTCGCCTTCGGCCACCGCGGCGCGATAGCGCCTGGTGCGCAGCAGCTCGTCGATCCAGGTGGCGGGGTCGAATTGCTGGGTGGCGATGGCGAGGTTGTCGCGCAGGCTGAGCCGCTCGTAGATGCGCACGGTCTGGAAGGTGCGCATCAGCCCGGCGCGCGCGATCAGATGCGGCCGGCGGCCGGTGACGTCGTGGCCGGCCAGCACGACGGCGCCGCCGTCGAGCTTCTGGAAGCCGGAGATGCAGTCGATCGCCGTGCTCTTGCCCGAGCCGTTGGGGCCGATCAGGCCGGTGACGCTGCCGGCCTCGACGGCGAACGACACGCCGTCGAGCGCGTGCACGCCGGCATAGGCCTTGCGCAGCTCGCGCACCTCGAGGATGGCGCTCATCTGAGCGCCTCGCGCTGGCGGGCGACGGCGCGGTCGCGGAAGAAGCCGGCGACGCCACCGGGCAGCGCGAACATCGCCACGATCAGGATCATGCCGTAGATGATCATGCGGAAATCGGCGGAGAAGCGCAGCGCCTCGGGCAGGGCCGAGAGCACGATGCCCGAGGCCAGCACGCCCCAGAAGCTGCCGGTGCCGCCGATGATCACGATGATCAGGAAGGTCTGCATGTAATAGAAGTCGAGGAAGGTCGGATCGACGATGCCCAGGTGGAAGCTGTAGACGCCGCCGGCGGCGCCGGTGATCGCCGCGCTGATGGCGAAGGCGGCCAGCTTGTAGGGCATCGGCGAGATGCCCTGGGCGCGCACCAGGTCCTCGTTCTGCTTGATCGCCACCAAGGTGCGGCCGATGCGCGAGCTGCACAGCGCGTAGAGCAGGGCCAGCATCGCCAGCGAGAATCCCCAGGCGATCCAGTAGAACGTCGCCGTGGTGTTGAAGGCGATGCCGAAGGCGTGCGGCGGCGGCAGGTTGGGGATGCCCAGCGGCCCGCGCGTCAGGTCGACCCAGTCGCGCGCGATCAGGGTCACCAGCAGCGCGAAGGTCAGCGAGCCGATGACGAAGGCGTGCCTTGACGTGCGCAGCATCGGGAAGCCGACCACCAGCGCGACCAGCGCGTTGATCGCCGCGGCCAGCACCACGCCCCACCAGAAATTGCCGCCGAAGGTGACGACGGTGAGCGCCGAGGCGTAGCCGCCGATGCCCCAGAAGCCGAGCTGGGCGAAGGACAGCAGGCCGGTGAAGCCGTAGATCAGGTTCAGCGCCGCGGCGGCGACGGTGAAGATCAGCGCCGACAGGCCGATGCCGACGAGGTAGTTCGACGTCGTCAGCAGCGGCAGCGCGGCGAAGGCCGCCGCCACGAGCAGGGCGAAGGCGAGCTGTCTCATCCGACGCGCATGCCGCCCTGCTTGAACAGGCCGTCGGGGCGCAGGAACAGCACCGCGATCATGATCACGAAGACCGCGGCCTCCTGCCAGACGATCTCGTAGAAGCCGCCGATCCAGCTCTCGATCAGGCCCAGCGCCAGCTCGGCGACCACGGCGCCGGGGATGTTGCCCAGCCCGCCGATGATCACCAGGGCGAAGGCCTTGAAGATCAGGAACTGGCCCATGTAGGGCGTCACCAGCTGGATCGGCGAGATCGCCGCGCCGGCCAGGCCGCAGAGTCCGGCGGCGAGCGTCACCGCGTTGCGCGCCACGATTCGCGGGCGGATGCCGACCATCAGCGCGGCATCGCGGTTCTGCGCGATGGCGCGCATGGCGCGGCCGAACTGGGTGTGGCGCAGCACGTAGTACAGGCCGGCGAAGGCGCCGACGGCGACGGCCGCGCCGATTACCCGCGTCCAGGTCATGCGGATGGTGCCGATCTCGATGCCGTCGAAGCCGTACTGCGTGTCGACCAGCCGCGGCGTGGCGGTGAAGAAGAGCTGCATGGCGTGGATCAGCACGATCGACAGGCCGAGCGTGATCAGGATGCTGCGCTCGAACTCCTCCGGCTTCAGCCGCGCCAGCAGCACCTCGAAGACCAGCAGGCCGACCAGCATGATGGCGAGCACGGCGGCGGCCAGCGCCGGCCAGTAGAGCAGGCCTACCACCGGCAGCACGAAGGTCA
>CAYNOF010000588.1:0-2577 GCA_964398335.1 uncultured Rhizobiaceae bacterium | reverse complement strand
GGTGGAAGCGGCCGGCGCTCGACCAGCCATAGGAGCCGCCGAAGACGGCGCTGTTGCCGTGCGTCTTGGTCACGCGATCGATCTCGCGCGCGACGAGGTCCAAGGCCTCGTCCCAGCTTACCTCGACGAAGGGTTCCTCGCCGCGCAGCTCGCTGCGGTGGCCGGGGCCGCCTTCGAGCCAGCTCTTGCGCACCGCCGGGCGACGCACGCGCAGGCGCGCGACCTCCGGCGACAGCATGTGCAGGCCGATCGGCGACGGGTCCGGATCCTCGCGGAACGGCTTGAGCGCCTTGGCGCGGCCGTTCTCCATCTCGACTTCGTAGACGCCCCAATGGGTCGAGGTCAGGACCGTCACGAATTACTCCCGTACCAGATTCAACAAGGCTCCGCCGTCGACCGGCAGCGTCACGCCGGTGACGAAATTGGCCTCGTCGGAGGCCAGGAACAATGCGGCATTGGCGACATCCCAGCCAGTGCCCATCTTGGCACGCAGCGGCACGCGCGAATCGCGCTCGGCGGCGACCTCGGCGCGGCTGCGGTTGGTCTTGCGCGCGCGGGTGTCGACGGCCATCGGCGTGTCCATCAGGCCGGGCAGGATGCAGTTGGCGCGCACGCCAAAGGGCGCGTTCTGGATCGCCAGCTGCTCGGTGAAGGCGATCATCGCCGCCTTCGAGGTCTTGTAGGCGACGTACGGGTAGTTCGAGCCCGAGGCCACCGACGAGATCTGGATGATCACGCCGGATTTCTGCTCGCGCATGATCGGCAGCACGTGCTTGCAGGCGATCACCGCGCCGCGCAGGTTGATCGCGGTGACGCGGTCGAAGGCCTCCTCGGTGATCTCGGTGGGCGGCGCGTCGCCGCCGGCGATCGAGACGCCGACGTTGTAGTGCAGGATGTCGATGCGGCCCCAGCGGCGCATCGCGTCCTTCACCATGGCCTGCAGCGAGGCCTCCTTCAGCACGTCGGCCTCGAAGGCGACGGCGTGGCCGCTCTGCTTCTCGATCAGGTCCACCGTCTCCTGCGCCGAGGCGAGGTCGCGGTCGACGCACAGCACGCGCGCGCCTTCCTGGGCGAAGCGGATGGCGGTGGCGCGGCCATTGCCGATGCCCTCGCCGGGGCTCTGGCCGGCGCCGATGACGATGGCGATCTTGCCGTTCAGACGCATGATGCTCTCCTCGTCTCAGGCCTTGGGCAGCGGGAATTCGTCGAGATACTTCTGGTACTCGGGCTCGACGTCGATCTGCATCGCGCCGAGGAAACGCACCACACCGTTGTAGAAGGCGATGGTGATCATCAGGTCGACGAGATGCTCCTCGCTCAGCGCCGCCTTCAGCTCGGCGAAGGTCGCGTCGCCGACTTCCATCTTCGTGGTCATCTCGCGCGCTGCGCGCAGCACGGTCTTGGCCAGCGGCTCGAGATTGTTCGGCTTGCCCTCGGTGTCGGCGATCAGCGCCTTGATGTCGTCCTTGGTGACGCCGAAATCGTAGCCGATCTTGATGTGGTGCGAGTATTCGTAGGGCGCACGCGCAAGGTAGCCGACCTGCAGGATGGCGAGTTCGCGCAGGCGGCCATCGACCTTGCTGCCGAAGCGGATGTAGCGACCGAGCGTGCCGAAGGCGCGCGCGCCGTCGGGGCTGTAGCTCAGGATGCGGTAGAGCGCGATATCGCGCTTCAGCAGGTCCTTGTCGGCCGGCTTGAGATCGTCGGGCGTGAGATAGGGCAGGCGCGCCATCGTCTTCGTTTCCCCCTCAGTGGTCTTCGGATTCGCGTTCGGGTGCGACCAGCGTGACACCGCCATCGACCACCAGCACCTGGCCGGTGATGTAGCGCGCCTGGTCGGACAACAGGAAGCGCACGGCGTGGCCGATGTCCCAGCCGGTGCCCTCGATCTTCAGCACCGAGGCGTTCTTGCGCTGCTCGCGCTGCTTGGGCGCCATGCCGTTGCGGATCACCATCGGCGTGTAGACCGGGCCGGGCGCCACGCAGTTGACGCGGATATTGTCGCGGCCGTGATCGACCGCCATCGCCTTGGTGAGCGCGATCACCGCGCCCTTGGATACGGAATAGGCGGTGAGCCCGCGCGGACGCAGCGCGGAGATCGACGAGACGTTGACGATGGCGCCGCCGCCGGCGGTCTTGATCATCGCCGGGATGGCGTATTTCGAGACCAGGAACATGGTCTCGACATTGACCTTCATCAGGTTCTGCCAGCTCTCGCGCGTTTCCTGCACGACGCTGCCGCGGCTGCCGATGCCGACATTGTTGTCGAGCAGGTCGAGCCGGCCGAAGCGCGCCACCGTGGCGTCGATCAGCGCCTGGCACTCGGCCTCCGAGGTGACGTCGGCGGCGCGCGCATCGGCGCTGCCGCCTTCGTCGGTGATCATCTTCGCCGTACGTTGCGCCAGCGCGATGTCACGGTCGACCACCATGACATGGGCGCCGGCGCGTCCCAGCAGGATCGATGCGGCGCGGCCGTTGCCGATGCCGTCGCCGGCAGCGCCGCCTCCGGTAACGATGGCGGCCTTACCACGCAGTCCCAGTTCGGCCTCGAGCCCGGGGTTTCCTGCCATGTGCCCT
>CAYNOF010000587.1:0-4011 GCA_964398335.1 uncultured Rhizobiaceae bacterium | reverse complement strand
GTTGAAGGTGCCGCAGGACATCACCGTGCCCGCCGGCAGGTGCTTCGAGCCGCCGGTGTAGCGGGCGATGAGATCGCGCGGCGCGCGGATGTTGCCAGCCGGGCCTTCCTGGTAGAGCACGCGCTGGCCGCCTTCGCTGATCCAGGCGCGCAGCATCAGGCGGTCCCAATGCGCCTCGACCTCCTCGTAGCGCCAGGCGGTGCGGCCGCAGACCTTGGGGCAGAGCTGCTTGCTCAGCGCCACCGACCAGGCCTCGGCCCTGCGGTCGGTGTGGTCGGAGGCGACGGTCACCCAGAGGCGATCGCTGGCACCCACCAGCATCGGCTCGACTTCGCCCGAGGTGTCGGGACCGACCACCTGGATGCGTTCGGCCTGCATCAGGCGGTCGACCGACATGCGGTAGAACAGCGGCACAGTGCTGGGGCGCGGCACGCCGATCGCCTGCAGCTCCTCGATATGGTGTTCCAGCGCCGCGCTGTCGCGGCCGGTCCAGCCGGCGACCACGAGGTTGGCGATCTCGGCGCGCACCGGCTCGACCGCGCCCTTGGCATGGCCCTCGAAGACGAGCGTGACGGTCATGCGGCGATCAGAGGATCGCCAGCCGCGCGTTCAGCAGGTCAGTCACCAGCATGTAGCCGGGCGCGTGGGTGATGCAGAACTCCGGCTTCACCGTGGCGATCACCGATTGCGGGGTCACGCCGCAGGCCCAGAACACCGGCAGCTCGTCGTCGTGCACCTCGACCGGATCGCCGTAGTCGGGCCTGGCGATGTCCTTGATGCCGATCATCTCCGGCTTGCCCAGATGCACCGGCGCGCCGTGCACGGTGGGGAAGCGCGTGGTGACCTGCACGGCGCGGATCGCGTCGGCCGGCCTGAACGGGCGCATCGACACCACCATCGGGCCGTGGAACGGGCCGGCCGGTGCGGTGGCGATGTTGGTGCGGTACATCGGCACGTTGCTGTTGCAGGTGATGTGGCGGATGTCGAGGCCGTTCTCGATCAGCGCCTCCTCGAAGCTGAACGAGCAGCCCAGCGCGAACGACACCAGATCGTCGCGCCACACCGCGCGGATGTCGTCGACCTCGTCGACCAGCTCGCCCTTCTTCCACACGCGATAGCGCGGGATGTCGGTGCGGATGTCGAGATCGGCGCCCAGGGCAGGCAGCCGCGGATCGCCCGGCTCCGACGCCGCCAGCAGCGGACAGGGCTTGGGATTGAGATGGCAGAAGCGATGGAAGTCGGCCGCCAGCGCCGCCGGCAGGATCGCCAGGTTGGCCTGCACGTAACCCGGCGCCATGCCCGAGGTCGGGCGGCGATGCGCACCGGCGCGGATCTTCAGGCGCGCGGCATGGCCGGTCTCGCGGGCAGCGGCGCCCAGGGCGCTCATCGTGGTGTCCATGGCGGACCTCCGGGGTGCTGAAAACGTAGTCTTATCGTGCCACGCGGGCTCGATGCCGTCATCCGTCCGGTTCTGGATCAAGTGCCGTGGCCCGGCACGCGCCAGCGTCGGATTCCACGCTGGAAACAGGACAAAGACGTCTATGGTGAGTGCGCTCTCGGGCACCGTTGGGGTTCCGGACGAGGGTGAGCACCAAGAGCGTTCAAAACGGGGGTGAAGACTATGGCTGGCTTGATCAAGGGCCTTTCGCGCGGCGTCATCACGGACGTTCAGGATCCCATGGGCAAGGGGCGGGTGAGCATCCGGTTCACCATGAATATGCCGACGATGGCCGGGGGCTGGGCGCGGGTGTGCACACCGTTCGGGGCCGCCGCATCGAACGCGATGCCGAAGGTTGGCGACGTCGTCATCGTCGGCTTCGAGAACGACGATATCAATTTTCCCGTCGTGCTCGGCAAGACGAGCACCTGACGAGCATCCGCCGCTAGACGGTTACGTCGACGGCGCCGCCGTCGATGCGGATGTTCTGGCCGTTGATGAAGGCCGCGCGGCTGCCGGCGAGGAAGGCGACCAGCTCGCCGACCTCCTCCGTCGTGGCGATGCGGCCCACCGGGTTGGGCATGTCGAGCCCGGCAAGCCGGCGCAGCAGTGCGTCCGGATCGGGATCGGCTGCCTCGGGCCAGTTCTCCTTCGTGCCGCGCCGTCGGGCGTTCTCGATCACCTCGGCGGTGGCGATCAGGCCCGGGCTCACCAGGTTGACAGTGATGCCCGTGCCGGCCAGCTCCTTGGCAAGGCCCACGGTCATGACGGGCAGCGCGCCCTTGGCCGCGTAGTAGTGCGGCATGCGCGCGTTGGGCCGCGTGCTGCCGATCGTGCCGACGAAGATGATGCGGCCGTGCCCGCGCGCCTTCATGCCCGGCACCAGCGCGCGCACCAGGCGTACGCCCGACACCACGTTCTTCTCGTAGATCGACAGCCAGTCCGCATCGGTCGCAGTCGACCAGAAGCCGCGCTCGGCCGTGCCGTAATTGTTGACCAGCACGTCGACCTCGAGCCGTCCCAGGGCCGCGAGCACTGCTTCTGCGCCATCGGCGTTCGACACGTCACCGACAGCGACCGAGACCTTGCCGCCATCCTTCTTGATCTGCGCCGCGATGCGTTCGCAGGCGATCTCGTCGGCACCGCTGACCACGACATGCGCGCCCTCGCGCGCCAGCACGCGCGCGATGCCGGCGCCGGTGCCGCGGCTCGACCCGGTGACCAGTGCGACGCGATTGGCGAGTTGCAGGTCCATCAGTCCGCCGCGCGCAGGTTGGCGTCCTCGCCCACCGCGATCGGCTTCTCGCCGCGGATCGTGGTGCGGCGCAGCTCGCGGCGGTAGCCGGAGTAGTCGTTGATCGCGAAATGCTTGAGGCAGCGATTGTCCCAGATCGCCATCGCGCCCGGCGACCAGGTGAAGCGGCAGACGAACTCCGGCCGCACCGCGTGCTCGTAGAGGAAGCTCAGCAGCGGCAGGCTCTCGCGCTCGGTCATGCCCTCGAAGCGCACGGTGTAGGCGACGTTGGCGAACAGCGCGCGGCGGCCCGACTCGGGATGCACGCGCACGATGGGATGCACCATCTCGGCCATCGACGCCGGATCGTGGCGCACCTTCATGCTGCGCGCGTTGCGGTTGTCGTGGAACGCCGCGCCCTTGGCGTAGCCCTTCGCCCAGTACACCGCGCGCATTTTGTCGAGCGTGCCGCGCAGGCCTTCCGACAGTGTCTCGTAGGCAAGGTACTGGTTGGCGAACATGGTGTCGCCGCCATAGGGCGGCAGCTCGCGCGCATGCAGGAAGGTGAAGGCCGGCGGCGTCTCGAGGAAGCTCCAGTCGGAGTGCCAGTTGCCGCCGAAGGTCGGGTTCTTGCCCTCGTCCGCCTCCTTGGCGACCTTCAGCACGCTGGGATGCGTCTCCTCGCCCTCGACGAAGGGATCGCGGCCGAACGTCCCGAAGTAACCGGCGAAGCGCGCCTGGTCGAGATCGGTCATGCCTTCCTGGCCGCGCAGGAACACGCAGCAATTCTCGATCAGCGCCTTGCGGATCTCCGCGACCGTCTGCTCGTCGAGCGGCTTCTTCAGGTCGGGCCCATCGATCTCCGCGCCGCAGCCACCGGCCAAGCGTCGCACAGCGATACGCTGATAGCTCATGCTCGTTCCCTCCGGCGCTGGGTGCTGGTCAAGCGCCGTTGCTTCGGTACAAGGTACGCGCCAATGCGGGACCCGTCGACAGGCGAGGCTTCCGCGCGGCGAAACCCGGGGCGAGGAAATCGGTCCATGATCAAGACGCGCTTCACCGAGATGTTCGGCATCCAGCACCCGATCGTGCAGGGCGGCATGCAATGGGTCGGCCGCGCCGAGCTCGCCTCCGCCGTCTCCAACGCCGGCGCGCTGGGCATCATCACCGGGCTGACGCAGCCGACGCCGGAGGATCTCAGCAAGGAGATCAAGCGCTGCCGCGAGATGACCGACAAGCCGTTCGGCGTGAACCTCACCATCCTGCCGACGCTGGTGCCGCGGCCCTACGGCGAGTACATCGACGCCATCGTCGCCTCGGGCGTCAAGATCGTCGAGAC
>CAYNOF010000586.1:0-2280 GCA_964398335.1 uncultured Rhizobiaceae bacterium | reverse complement strand
AAGCTGATCGAGGCGAAGGGCCTGGCCGGCATCGCCCGCTTCGTGCGCGCCGATGCATTCGATCCGGCGAGCTTCGACGGCATCGAGCAGGCGCCCACGCTGGGTATCGTCTCGGGCCTCTACGAGCTGTTCCCCGACAACGAGATGGTGCGCCGCTCGCTGGCCGGCTTCGCCCGGGCGATTCCCGAGGGCGGTTATCTGCTCTACACCAACCAGCCCTGGCATCCGCAGATCGAGCTGATCGCGCGGGCGCTGACCAGCCATCGCGGCGGCGCCGCCTGGGTGATGCGCCGGCGCACGCAGGAGGAGATGGACCAGCTCGTGGCCGACGCGGGCTTCACCAAGATCGAGCAGCGCATCGACGGCTGGGGCATCTTCTCGGTGAGCCTGGCCCGGCGCTGCGCCGCGGCATGAGCGGGCCGGCTGCCATCGGGCGGCCGTGGCGCCGCGCGCTCGCGTGGCTGGCGGTCACCGCGGTCTTCTTCTACACCAGTTACGGCAGCGCCAACTGGCTCGCCAGCCAGCGCAGCGATGTCGGTCACGTGGTGCTCGACTGGGAACGCCACATCCCGTTCATCGCCTGGACCATCCTGCCGTACTGGTCGATCAACGGCTTCTATGCCGCCTCCCTTTTCATGTGCCGCAACGAGGATGAGCTCGCCATCCAGGTGCGCCGCCTGCTGACCGCCCAGGTGATCGCGGTGATCTGCTTCGTGCTCTTTCCGCTGCGCATGACCTTCCACTGGCAGCCGACCGAGGGCGTACCGGGGTTCCTGTTCAGGGCGCTGGGCGAGTTCGACCGGCCGTACAACCAGGCGCCCTCGCTGCATGTCGCGCTGTCGGTGGTGCTGGCCGATTTCTACCGCCGCCATGTCGCGGCGAGCTGGCGCTGGCTGGTGCATCTGTGGTTCGCGATCGTCGCGCTGTCGGTGCTGACGACCTACCAGCATCACTTCATCGACCTGCCGACCGGCGCGCTGCTGGGCGTGCTGGTCGTCTGGCTGTGGCCGTGGCAGGCGCGTTCGCCGCTGCGTCGTCCGCGATTCACCGAAATCCCGCGCCGCCGCGCATTGGCGTTGCGTTATTCGCTTGCGGCTATCGCCACCGCTGCTCCGGCGCCGGTGCTGGGCGGCGCGGGATACTGGCTCGTCTGGCCGGCGCTGTCGCTCGGCCTGGTCGCCGCGGCCTACGCGTTCCTCGGCGCCGAAGCGTTCCAGAAGGACGGCGAGGGCGGGCTGGGCTGGGCGGCGTGGCTGCTCTTCCTGCCGTACCGCATCGGCGCCTGGATCAATGCGCGCCTGTGGACACGGCATGACCCGCCCGCGGTGCATGTCGCCGACGGCGTGTGGATCGGCCGCATGCCGCTGGCGCACGAGGTCGCGGCGCTGCCGACGCGGCGCATCGTCGATCTCTGCGCCGAGCTGCCGGTGCCGGGCGGTCTCGACGTCGTGCGGGCGCATCCGGCGCTCGACCTCGTGCCGCTCGATCGCGCGCTGCTGGAGCAGGCGTCGGCGTCGATCGAGACGCTGCGCCGCGACGGGCCGGTGCTGGTGGTCTGCGCGTTGGGGTATGGCCGCAGCGCCGCGGCGATCGCCGCCTGGCTGCTGCTGAGCGGCCGGGCCACCGATGCGGCGCAGGCCGTCGCGATGGTACGGGCCGCCAAGCCGCGCATCGTGCTGGAGGCGGGCACCCTGGCGCCGGCCGCGGCGGCGCCATGAGCGAGGAGACGCTGGCCGACCTGCTCGATCAGGGACGCCTGGTTCACGGCATCGCGGGGCCGTTGACCATCGCCGCGACGGCGGCCGTGCCGGCGCTCGCCGTGCTGCACAAGCCGCCGGCCGATGTCGTGGTGCCGCTGACGGTCGCGGCCGTGCTGGGGCTGATCGAGACCCTGCTGGCGCTGCGCGTGGCCTTCGACGCCGCCGCCTTGCGCCGCATGGCCGGCCACGAGGACGGTGCCTCGCGCTTCGACGCGGCGATGCTGGCGCTGGGCCTGATGAAGCCGGACCGCGCCGGCCGGCCGATGGCCGATCGGGCGCGCGGCTGCCTGCGCCTGCTGCGACTGCAGGCGATCGCCGCCATACTGCAGGTCGCGGCGTTGCTGGCCGCCGGCTGGCTGGTGGTCTGATGCAGCGCACATTCCTGGAAGAGGCGGCCGCGACGGCGATCATCGAGGCGGCGCGGCTGGCCACCGGCGCGCGGCCGCTGTGGAAGGGCTGCGCGCCGGAGCCGCGCCAGCGCATCTACTTCGCCAACCACACCAGCCACGGCGACTTCGTG
>CAYNOF010000585.1:0-1587 GCA_964398335.1 uncultured Rhizobiaceae bacterium | reverse complement strand
GGCAGTTCAGCGAGCCGACATTGACGCCGCTGCGCGGCGGTCCGGGCGGCGGCTGAACGGCCATGTTCTGGGCCACGGCGGCGGTGGCGCCGAGGAGGGATCCGGCGGCCATGGCGGCCACCGTCAATCGCTTCAACATGTCTGCCTCCGTAGAGCAGCGGGCGCCTGGGCGCCCGGTCGCGAGACAACGCGAGGCGGATGGCGTCGTTGCGAGGCGGCAGAAATCAGGCGGCCACGCGAGCGCCGCGTTCGCGGCCTTCCAGCGTGGTCTTGTGGCGCTGGAACAGATTGATCACAGCATCCATCGCGGCGCGCACGCGCGGCAGGCTGCGCAGGTCGCGGTGCACCAGCAGCCACTGCTCGACCGAAACCTCCTCGAGCGGCGCGCCGACCCGGCGCAGCTGCGGGTCGCGCTCGCCGAGGTAGCAGGGCAGCACGGCGAGCCCGGCGCCGTAGCGCACCGCCTCGTGCAGCACCAGCCAGTTGTTGACCCGCATGCTGAGCCGCGTCTCGCCCAGCAGCGCCGCCACCCATTTCTGGCCCGGCATGTAGCTGTGCTCCTCGTCGAAGCCGACCCACGGCAGGGCGCGCAGCTTGTCGGGCGGCAGGCGGCTCGCCGGCGCCACGTCCGGCCGGCCGTAGATCGCGTAGGACACGCGCCCCAGCTTGCGCGCGATGATGTCCGCGAGCTCCGGCACCTGCTCGCGGATCATCAGGTCGGCCTCGCGCCGCGAGAGGTTGGCGAGCATGTGGCTGGTCGCCAGCTCGAACTCGATCTCGGGCAGCTGCGCGCGCAGCTCGGGGCCATGGCGCGCGAGCAGCACCGTCATCGCCTCGCCGGCGGAGATGCGCACCACGCCGCGCGCGGTGTCGGTCAAGCCGGCGCTGCGCCGGCCGATCGATTCCGCCGCGCGCTCCATCATCTCGGCGTCTTCGATCAGCTCCTCGCCGGCCGCGGTCGGCACGAAGCGATCGGGCAGCCGATCGAACAGCCGCGCGCCGATGCGTTCCTCCAGCGCATGCACGCGCCTGGCGACGGTCGGGTGGCTCACGCCAAGCCGCCTGGCGGCCATGGTCAGGCTGCCCTCGCGCGCGAGCGTGAGGAAAACACGGAGATCGTCCCAATCGGCACTCATGTACGAAAATGTACAAGAACTGCTCGCCATTGTCGAATGACGAACAAGGACGTACGGCCTAGTTTTGACCCCGAGGACGCTCGAGGAGTTGATCCATGGCCTTGGTGACCGACACACTGTTTGCCGATCGCTGGGATTTCGATCTGCCGCGAACCCTGTATGGCGCGGTGCGTCACCGTCTGGAGCGGGCGCGCACGCGCGCGGCGCTGCTGGAGCTGGACGACCGGATGCTGGCCGATGTCGGGCTGGACCGGTCGATGGCGACGGCCGAGGGCGAGAAGGGGTTGTGGAGCTGAGCCATGCATGTCGAGCGGCGTCTGTTGAGTTTCACATCCGCGGTCCGCGGCCGGGTCGCCTGGGCGGTGGTCATCGGCCTGGCGGCGGTGGCCGCCGGCGTGGCGCGCCTGGCGCTGCTGGGCTGGCTGATCGCCGAGATCTTCGCCGGCAAGGA
>CAYNOF010000584.1:0-5403 GCA_964398335.1 uncultured Rhizobiaceae bacterium | reverse complement strand
GGCGAGTCGTGGTCGAGCTCGGCGCTGGCGATCGCGCTGGATGCCAGCCCGCGCACCGTGCAGCGCGCGCTCGACGATCTTGCGACATCGGGCAAGGCGCAGTCGTTCGGTCGCGGCCGCGCGCGTCGCTGGGTCAGCCCGCCGGTGCCGGGTTTCCCGACCGTCTTGTTACTCCCCGGTCCGCTGCCGGGCGATTAGATCGGCGGCACCAGGAACCCAAGGAGGACCCCATGAAGCGAGCAGCCGCGGAAATCGTCCGCGAATACGCGTTCGCCGATGTCGAGAACGTCGCCGGCGTCACGTTCGACGGCAAGCAGGTCTGGTTCGCGTCCGGCAACCGGCTGAACGCCTTCGATCCCGACAGCGGCAAGGTCGCACGCACGATCGATGTCGCAGCCCACGCCGGCACGGCGTTCGACGGCAAGCACCTGTTCCAGATCGCCGAGGATCGCATCCACAAGATCGACCCCACGACCGGCAAGATCCTCAAGACGATCCCCTCGCCGGGCGGCGGCGGCGATTCCGGCATGGCGTGGGCCGAAGGCACCCTGTGGGTGGGCCAGCATCGCGGCCGCAAGATCCACCAGATCGATCCCGAGACCGGCGCGATCCTGCGCACCATCGAGTCCGACCGCTTCGTCACCGGCGTCACCTGGACCGACGGCGAGCTCTGGCACGCAACCTGGGAAGGCGACGAGAGCGAGCTGCGCCACGTTGATCCGGCCACCGGTGAGGTGCTGGAACGGCTCGACATGCCGAAGGGCGCCAACATATCGGGCCTCGAATCCGACGGCGCCGACCGCTTCTATTGCGGCGGCGGACGCACCGGCAAGGTGCGCGCCGTGCGCCGGCCGAAGCGCCGCGCAGCATAGCCGCCATGCGGCATGCCGGTTGAGGTCGGGCCCTCGACCAGCGCCCCGGCGCTGCTATCCTCGCGGCCAAGCAAACTGGACCCAAGGGAGCAGCGCCCGACATGCAGCGGCTGATCATCGAGAAGAGCGGGCCGGTCACCACGATCTGGATGAACCGGCCCGAGAAGAAGAACGCGCTCGACAGCGTGTTGCTCAACGAACTGCGCGAGGTGCTGTCGGCGCCGGTGGCGCCCGAGGACCGCGTGCTGGTGATCCGCGGCAAGGGCGACGTATTCTGCGCCGGGCTCGACATGAGCGAGCGGCGCGAGACCATCGGCTCGGGCCATGCCAGCGGCATCGAGACCATGCTGCGCGCCATCGAGCTGACGCCGCTGCCGGTGGTCGCCGTGGTGCAGGGCGACGCCATCGCCGGCGGCAACGAGCTGGCGCTGCATTGCGACCTCGTCGTCGCCTCGAGCAAGGCGCGCTTCGGCATGTCGCTGGCCCAGGTCGGCCTGGCGCCCAACTGGTTCCTCGCCAAGAAGCTGATGGAGGTGCTCGGGCCGGTGACCACACGCGAGATGCTGCTGCTGGGCGATCCGCTGCCGGCGACCAAGCTGCATGCGCTGGGCCTGATCGCGCGCTGCGTCGCGCCGGACGAGCTGGAGGCCGAGGCGGCGAAGGTCATCGATCGCCTCGCCAACAACGCGCCGCTGTCGCTGAAGGCGATGAAGGCGCTGACGGTGCGTCAGCTTCAGTTGCGCGACAACATCCCGCACGACGACATCGATGCGCTGGTGCAGGCGGCGATGAAGAGCCAGGACGCGCAGGAAGGCATGAAGGCGCGGCTGGAGAAGCGCAAGGCCGCCTTCAAGGGACGCTGACCATGGAGCTGCGCCCCAGCAAACCCTTCGCCGACATGACCGAGGCGGCGATCAGGAAGCTGCCCGGCCAGCTCGGCGTCTATCAGATCGCCGATGCCGACGGCACGGTCGTGAAGATCGGCTTCGCCGGCGGCCGTTCGCCGTTCGGCCTGCGCAGCGAGCTCCTGAAGGAACTCGAAACACTGGGCCCAGGCCTGCGCTTCCGCGTCGAGATCAACATGCAATACACGACGCGCTACCAGGAGCTGCTGATGCTGCACCAGGCCGATCACGGCAGCCTGCCGCGCGAGAACGCCAAGAACCCCCCGCCGCGGCTCGGCCGCCTGAGCCCGCGCTGAAGAGGACGAGCCATGGATTTCGAACCGTCATCCGAACAGCAGATGCTGATCGACATGGTGCGCCGCTTCGTGCGCACCGAGATCATCCCGCTGGAAGCCAAGCTCGACCCGGATGCCTCGGAGCTGCCGATCGAGGAGCACGAGCGGCTGGTGCAGAAGACCAAGGCGATGGGCCTGTACGGCATCGACATCCCGGTCGATTTCGGCGGTCCTGACATCGACATCGTCACCCGCACCCTGCTCGCCATCGAGATGTCTCAGCACCGCGCCGGCCTCTACGCGCCGTGCTATGGCACCTTCGGCGGCGCCGGCCTGGCGCAGATCTTCGAGGCCAATGACGACCAGAAGGAGCGCTACCTCTATCCGACCCTGCGCGGCGAGAAGAAGCCGTTCTTCGGCCTCACCGAGCCGTCGGGCGGCAGCGATCCGGCGCGCGCGATCAAGACGCGGGCCGAGCGCAAGGACCAGGGCTGGGTGCTGAACGGCGCCAAGATCTTCATCTCCGGCGCCGACCGCGCGCAATACGGCATCGTCTTCGCGCGCACCGACGCCTCCAAGGGCCGCGGCGGCATCACCTGCTTCATCGTCGATTCCGACACGCCGGGCTTCCACGTGCGTCGCGTCGTGCACACGCTGCGCTCCTCGAGCTACGCCACCGAGCTGGAGTTCAAGGATTGCTGGGTGTCGGACCGCCAGGTGCTGGGCCAGGTCAATGGCGGCTTCGCCGTCGCCAATGACCGCCTGACCCGCCAGCGCATCCCCTACGCCGCCGCCTGCATCGGCGTCGCCATCGCCGCGCACGAGATGGCGGTCGAGTGGTCGAAGATCCGCGAAACCTTCGGCGCGCGGCTGTCGGATCGGCAAGCGGTACAGTGGATGCTGGTCGACAATGAGATCGACATCCGCACGGCGCGCTTCTTCACCCTCGAGGCCGCCGAACGTGCGCGCCGCGGCATCCCGTTCCGCACCGAGGCGGCGCTGTGCAAGCTGCTGGCGTCGGAAGGCGGCTGGCGCGTCGTCGACCGCTCGATGCAGATCCACGGCGGCATGGGCATGACCAAGGACCTGCCGCTGGAACGCTGGTACCGCGAGATGCGCATCCGCCGCATCGGCGAGGGCCCGAGCGAAGTGCAGCGCATGCTGGTCGCGCGCGAGATCCTCGGCGGCAGCGTACGGTAGCCATCATTCCCTCTCCCCGCTTGCGGGGACAGGCAGATCAACACGGAGTCCCCATGATCCCCGGCGTGCTCAACGGCGTGAAGGTGGTCGAGTTCGGCCAGAATCTCGCCGGTCCCTATTGCGGCCAGATCCTTGCCTTCATGGGCGCCGAGGTGATCAAGGTCGAGAAGCCCGAGGGCGACGACGCACGCAAATGGGGACCGCCCTTCATCGCCGGCCAGGGCGTGAATTTCGTCGGCCTGAACCGCGGCAAGAAGTCGATCACCATCGACCTCAACGACGCGGCGCAGAAGCAGAAGCTGATCGATCTGATCGGCTCGGCCGATGCTTTCGTCCATAACCTGCGTGCCGGCGTGACCGAGAAATTCGGCATCGACGGCAAGACGATGACCGCGAAGTTTCCCGGTCTCGTCTATGCCGATCTCAGCGCCTTCGGCCACACCGGTCCGTGGAAGATGCGGCCGGGTTACGAGCCTTTGATCCAGGCCGAGGCGGGACTGGTCAGCGTCAACGGCGATCCGTCGGGGCCGGCCTCGCGCATCGGCGTATCGATCATCGACCTCAGCACCGGCATGTGGACGGCAATCGGCATTCTCGGCGCGCTGCTGCAGAAGGCGCGCACCGGCAAGGGCTCGATCGTCAGCACGTCGCTGTTCGAGAGCGGGCTGATGTGGGTGTCGACGCATGTCGCGGCTTTCTCCACGACAGGCAACGTGCCGCCACGCCAGTCCACGGGCCACATCACGCTCACGCCCTACCAGGCGTTCGAGACCAGCAACGGCCTCTTGATGGTGACGCCGGGCAACGACCGGCTGTGGGCGAAGTTCGCCGAGACCCTGGGCAAGGCGGAGTGGGTCACCGATCCGCGCTTCGTCACCAACAAGGAACGCTCGGCGCATCGTCCGATGCTGCTCGACATGATCACCGAGATCATGAAGCGCGACACCAAGGAGAACTGGGCGGCGAAGCTGCAGGCCGTCGGCGTGCCCTGCGGGCCGATCAACGCCATCCCCGAGGTCGTGGCGCTGGAGCACACCAAGGCGCTGGGCATGTACCTGCAGCCCTACAACGAACTGCCCTCGCTGCTGCACGCGCTGCCGGTGTCGTTCGACGGACAGCGCGCCGGCTTCCCGGCGCAGGTGCCGAAGATCGGCGAGCACGACGGCGAGGTCTGACGATCAGCCGAGCTTCTTGATCGCCGTCACAAGAGAGCGCGCGCCGTCGGCGTAGTCCTTCCACGGCTTGGAAGACTTCAGCAGCTTTGGCGCGCTGCGGATCGTGTAGCGCCGGGGATCGAGGCCGCCGCGCACCTGCGACCAGTTCAGCGGCATCGACACCGTAGCGCCCGGCCGCGCACGCGGCGACAGCGGCGCCACCGCGGTCGAGGTGCGGTCGTTGCGCAGGTAGTCGAGAAAGATGCGGCCCTTGCGTTCGCGCTTGGCCATGTTCAGCACGTAGCGCTCCGGCTCGTCGTCGGCGAGGCGCCGGCAGACCTCGCGCGCGAAGCCCTTGGCGACGTCCCAGTCGTAGCCCTTCCTGTCGGACAGCGGCGTCACCACGTGCAGGCCCTTGCCGCCGGTTGTCTTGCAGAAGCTCACCAGGCCCAGCGCGTCGAGCCGCTCGCGCAGCGCAACGGCGCCGTCGATGATCGCCTTGAAGTCGACGCCCGGCCCGGGATCGAGGTCGAACACCAGGCGGCCGGGCATCTCCGGATCGCCGGGCTGGCAATTCCAGGGATGCAGCTCGGTCGCGCCCATCTGCGCCACGGCCGCCAGGCCTTCGACGCGGTCGATCTGGATGTACGGCTTCTTGTCGCCGGCGACCTTGGTCAGCGTCAGCAGATGCGAGGTGCCTGGCGCAGCATGGCGCTGGAAGAAGGTCTGCGAATGGATGCCGTCGGGCGTGCGCACGATCGAGCATGGGCGGCCCTGGATGTGCTCGATCATCCAGCCGCCAATGCTCTCGAAGTACTGCGCCAGCTCGAGCTTGGTGACCGGCGGATCCTCGTCGGGCCACAGCGGCTTGTCGGGATGTGAGATCGACACGCCCATCACCATCGTACGGCCGGGCGTACTCACCACCGACGCCGTCTCGGGCTTGGGCTTGGCCGTCTTCGTGGTCGCAGCCTTCGCGGGCTTCTCCGCCATGACC
>CAYNOF010000583.1:0-1448 GCA_964398335.1 uncultured Rhizobiaceae bacterium | reverse complement strand
TCGCGCCGCTTCGCCTCGGCCAGCGCCGCCTCGCCCCACGCCCACCAATGCACCGGATTGTCCGCATGCTGCAGCAGATACGGGCTGGTCTCCTCGCCGAGGCGGTTGCGGCCGTCGCTCATCGCATGCGCTCGGTCGCCTGCGCGACGCTGAGCCCGGTCGCGCGCTCGAACAGGGCCGGCTCGCCGAACGCGCCTTCGCTGTTGATCAGCAGCACGCGGCTGCCCGCATCGAGGCCAAGCGCACTGTGCGCCGCCGGATCGGCGCAGATTCGCAACAGCGCCGCCATGCCGGAACAGCCGGAGGGCCCGGCGACGACCACAGGATCGTCGCCCTCCGGCCGAGCCAGAGCACGCATGGCAGGCGGCACATGGTCCTCCTCGATGGTCATGAACCAGTCGGCGCCCAGCCCGAGGATCGGCCAGGTCAGCGGCGAGATCTCGCGGCAGGCCAGCCCGCCCATCGACGTCGTGGCGTCGCCGCTGGCCAACGCAGGCCTGCCGAGCCGGTTGCTCTGGAACCAGCAATCGGCGCTCCGCGGCTCGACGACGACGCATACCGGACGGCGATCGCCGAGGCTCTCCCAAAGGAAACCCAGCACCGCCGCCGCCAAACCGCCGACACCGGCCTGCACCAGCACATGCGTCGGCACGGCGTCGGCCTGCTTCAGCGCCTCGTCGGCCAGCACGGTGTAGCCCTGCATGACGTATTTCGGGATCGTCTCGTAGCCCGGCCACGATGTGTCGGAGATGATCGTCCAGCCGCGCGCCTCGGCCGTCTCGCGGCACTCGGCCACGGCAGCCTCGTAGTCACCCCCGACGCGCACGATCTCGGCGCCGCGCGCGCGGATCGCCGCTTCCTTCTCGGCGCTGGTGAAGGACGGCAGGAAGATCACGCTGCGGGCGCCGAAGATCTTGGCGCCGGCCGCCACCGCCCGCCCGTGATTGCCCGAGCTTGCCGTGGCGAAGGTGAACTGCGGATGCGCCTGGCCGGCCAGCTCGCCGAAGCTCTTGGCGCCCACGGCGTCGCGCAGCACGCGCCCGACGGCGAACACGCCGCCCAGCGCCTTGAAGGCGCCGAAGCCGAAGCGCTGGCTTTCGTCCTTGACCTGCACCGCGCCCAGCCCCAAGCGCCGCGCCAGGGTGGGCAGGCTGCGGAGCGGTGTCGGGCGATGCGCCGGGCAGGACGCGAGCGCGCCCAGCACCTCCGGCAGGCCGGCGACGGCGACGACATCGCGCTGTGCCGGGCCGTATGTGGTGGCGGCGGGACGGCGGGGATTGATCTGCAGCCAGGGCGGGGTCATCGCGCTCTCTACCATGATCGGCAAGTGTCTGGCGCGGCTGGATTATCTCCCTTATTGTTCGGTGATTCACAGGGGTGTCGCCGATGAAGGTCAACGTCGAGATCGACTGCACGCCCGAGGAAGCGCGTGCGTTCTTCGGGCTTCC
>CAYNOF010000582.1:0-1955 GCA_964398335.1 uncultured Rhizobiaceae bacterium | reverse complement strand
CGGTGGCGCTGGGCGACATCGGACTGTTCGGCTTCTGGTCGATGATGCTGTTCCTCGCCGTGCTGACCGTCGGCTTCATCTACGAATGGCGCAAGGGAGCGCTGGAATGGGAGTGATGGACGCCCCAATGGAGCGCAAGACTGCGCCGAACGCGGAGGCGGCCCTCTCGCGCGCTCTGTCCGACGAACTCGCCGACAAGGGCTTCGTGGTCGCCCAACTCGACAAGCTGGTCACCTGGGCGCGCACCGGCTCGCTGTGGGGACTGACCTTCGGCCTGGCCTGCTGCGGCGTCGAGATGATCCATAGCTGGATGGCGCGCTACGACCTCGACCGCTTCGGCGTGGCGCCGATGCCCAGCCCGCGCAGCGCCGACCTGATGATCGTCGCCGGCACCCTGACCAACAAGATGGCGCCGGCGCTGCGCAAGGTCTACGACCAGATGGCCGAGCCGCGCTACGTGATCTCGATGGGCTCGTGCGCCAACGGCGGCGGCTACTACCACTACAGCTACTCCGTCGTGCGCGGCTGCGATCGCATCGTGCCGGTCGACATCTACGTGCCGGGCTGCCCGCCGACCGCCGAGGCGCTGCTCTACGGCGTGATCCAGCTGCAGAAGAAGATCCGCCGCACCGGCACGATCGTGCGGTGAGCGGCTGACATGACGGAAGAGACCCCCACCAAACCCGACCCGCTGGCCGAATTGGCTGCCGTGATCGAGGGCAGCGGCCTGATCACCTCGAAGACCATCCGCGTCGGCGAGCTCACGGTCACGACCAGCATCGACAAGCTGATCGGCCTGCTGACCTTCCTGCGCGACGATCCGAAGTGCCTGTTCAAGCAGCTGGTCGATGTCTGCGGCGCCGACTATCCGCAGCGCTCGCAGCGTTTCGACGTCGTCTATCACCTGCTGAGCCTGCGCCATAACAAGCGCGTGCGCGTCAAGGTCGCCACCGACGAGAACACGCCGGTGCCCTCGGCCGCCGCGCTCTTTCCGTCGGCGCCGTGGTTCGAGCGCGAGACCTGGGACCTCTACGGCGTGTGGTTCGCCGATCATCCCGATCTGCGCCGCATCCTCACCGACTACGGCTTCGACGGCCATCCGCTGCGCAAGGACTTCCCGCTCACCGGCTTCGTCGAGATGCGCTACGACGACGAGCAGAAGCGCGTCGTCTACGAGCCGGTGAAGCTGGCGCAGGAATTCCGCCGCTTCGATTTCCTCTCGCCCTGGGAGGGGGTGCGTCATGCACTGCCCGGGGACGAGAAGGCCACCAAGAACTAGGTCCCGATCGATGGCCGAAACCGAGATCCGGAACCTCACCTTCAACTTCGGGCCGCAGCATCCCGCGGCCCACGGCGTGCTGCGCCTCGTCGTCGAGATGGACGGCGAGATCGTCGAGCGCTGCGATCCGCATATCGGCCTCTTGCATCGCGGCACCGAGAAGCTGATCGAGTACAAGAGCTACCTGCAGGCCGTGCCGTACTTCGACCGGCTCGACTATGTCTCGCCGATGAGCCAGGAGCACGCCTTTGCGCTGGCCGTCGAGCGGCTGCTGGGCATCAAGCCGCCGCCGCGCGGCCAGTGGATCCGCGTGCTGTTCTCCGAGATCACGCGCATCCTCAACCATCTGCTGAACGTCACCACCTTCGCCATGGACGTCGGTGCGCTGACGCCGACGCTGTGGGGCTTCGAGCAGCGCGAGCTGTTGATGGAGTTCTACGAACAGGTCTCCGGCTCGCGCATGCATGCGGCCTATTTCCGGCCGGGCGGCGTGCACCAGGACCTTCCGGCGGGCATGCTCGATCGCATCGAGGCGTGGTGCGCGACGTTCCCGACCACGATCGACGACCTCGAGCGGCTGGTGACGGAGAACCGCATCTTCCGCCAGCGCACGGTCGATATCGGCACGGTCTCCGGCGACGACGCGATCGCCTGGGGCTTCTCCGGCCCGATGCTG
>CAYNOF010000581.1:0-1519 GCA_964398335.1 uncultured Rhizobiaceae bacterium | reverse complement strand
GAAGTCGCGCACGCAGGCGCCGTAGTCGCGCGCCATCCGGAGCGTGGTGCCGGCCGAATGACCCCTGACGGCGCGTGGCCGGTCGATCAGCAGGAGCGGCATGCCCGGGTCCCTGGCCGCCGCCCGCAGCATGCGGGCGCGGGTCTCCGTATCGGGGTCGTAGTCGTCGTCGTTGAACAGCGCCACCACGACCCTTGTCGCCGGATCGCGCCGCGCCTTCAGCAGCTCCTCGAACTCGCGCAGGGCCAGCTCGCGCCGCGTCGTGCGCACGTTGCGGTTGCCGTGCGTGGCGGGTGCCAGGGCGATCACGGCGTGCAGGCCGTCGACCTTGTCCATGGCCGCCAGCGCCAGCCAGGCGCCGGCGGATTGCCCGGCGACCACGATGCGCTGATAGCCCATGGCGCGCAGGCGCTCGATTCCTTCGAGCGTCAGCGCGAGGCCGTCGGCATTGTTGTCCTTGTCGGGCTCGCGATCGGCGCGGAACAGGTCCCAGCCGGCGAAGGCCAGCGCGCGCATCAGCGGCGCGGTCGCCGCCGTACGCCGGTCCTCGCGCACGCCATTGACCATCGCGGCACGGCCATGGCCCCAGATGATGGCGCCCACGGCCTCCTTGGGCCCGCGGAAGGGGAAGGTGGGGTCGCGCACCAGCGGCGACGCCTCGGCCGGCGTCGCGGCCTGCTTGTCCGGCGGCACGTCGTTGAAGGCGATGACGGTGCAGGCCAGCGGCACCGATTGCGAGCAGAAGGACTTCGCCCGCTCCTGCGCCTCGTTCAGCGTGCGCGCGCCGGTGGCGTAGCCGCAGCCGCCGCGCGGGCCGATGGCGAAGGCACGGTTGTAGCTGCCCAGCAGATAGGTCTCGTAGAGGGTGATGCAGCGTGGCGCGAGCCGTTTGCCGGCGCGCATCTCGTCGAGCGTCGGCTCGGCGGCCGATGCGCCCGTCGCGACCAGAAGCAGGGCGGCGATGAAGATAAAAAAACGCCGCGCTTGCGCCATTCAGCCGCCCACGGCGGGCGCGAGGGTCACCAGGATGGCGCGGCCCGCGACCTGCTCGCCTTCGCGCACCGACACCGTGGCCACGGTACCGGCCGAAGCGGCGCGGATCTGGTGCTGCATCTTCATGGCCTCGAGCACGACGAGGGTCTGTCCCTTCTCCACGGTGTCGCCTGCGCCGACACGGATGGATACGATGCGGCCATCCATCGGCGCGCGCAACACGCCATCCGCCGCACCGTCGCGCGCCTGCGCCGGTTCGTGCGTGACGTCGGCAAAAGCCAGCGACAGCCCGTCGAGATCCAGCAGCAGCCGGCCATCGGCCCACAGCGCCTGGACACGGCGCTGCACGCCGTCGATCGCGACCCGCAGCCAGACATCGGTCTCGGCGCCGATCTCGATGGCGACGGCACGCTCGCCGACCCGGACGGCAAACCGGTTGCCGTCGCCATCGACCAGGGCCTCCTGCCGCGCCTCGCCGGCCGACAGCCGCTCCGTGGTTGGCACCGGGTTGGAGTTGCGCCAACCC
>CAYNOF010000580.1:0-3149 GCA_964398335.1 uncultured Rhizobiaceae bacterium | reverse complement strand
GGCGAACTCGATGCCGATGGCGCCCGAGCCGATCACCAGCAATGACTTCGGCATCGCCGGCGGCACCATCGCCTCGCGATAGCTCCACACCAGCTTGCCGTCGGACTCCATGCCCGGCAGCTGCCGCGCCCGTGCGCCGGTGGCGAGGATCACGTTCTTGGCGGTCAACGCCGTGGGCTTGCCATCCTTGTCGGCAACCGCGACCTTGCGCATCGCGCCGGCGACGCCGTCGAGCTTGGCGGTGCCCATGAAGACCGTGATCTTGTGCTTCTTCATCAGGAAGGTCACGCCGCTGTTGAGCTGGCCCGCGACCTTGCGGCTGCGCTCGACGACCTTCCTGGCGTCGAACGCCACGCCGCTGGCCGACAGCCCGTAGGCGTCGGCGTGCTTCATCAGATGATAGACCTCGGCCGAGCGCAGCAGCGCCTTGGTCGGGATGCAGCCCCAGTTCAGGCAGATGCCGCCGAGCAGCTCGCGTTCGACGATCGCCGTCTTCATGCCGAGCTGCGAGGCGCGGATCGCGGTGACGTAGCCGCCCGGCCCGCTGCCGATGACGATGAGGTCGAAGCTGGTGTCGGCCATGTTCATCACATCCGATTTGTTGCCCATGCTTCGAGACGCTCGCTGCGCTCGCTCCTCAGCATGAGGCTGTACCTCTTTCCCCGCCTCACCCTGAGGAGCGCCCAAGTGGCGCGTCTCGAAGGGTGGGCCACAACCACTTACAGCAGCATCGTCGCGGGCTGCTCGATGTACGAGCGCAGCGTCTGCAGGAAGACCGAGCCGAGCGCGCCGTCGACGACGCGGTGATCGACCGAGAGCGAGCAGCTCATGACGTTGCGGATCACCATCTGGCCGCCGCGCACCACGACGCGCTCCTCGCCGGCGCCGACCGCGAGGATCGCGGCCTGCGGCGGGTTGATGATCGCGAGGAAGTCCTTGATGCCGTACATGCCGAGGTTGGAGATGGTGAAGCCACCGCCCTGGAACTCGTCGAGCTTCAGCTTGCCCTCACGGGCGCGCAACGCGAGGTCCTTCATGTCGGCGGCGATGCGGCCCAGCCCCTTGAGGTCGGCGTTGCGCACGATCGGCGTCACCAGGCCGCGATCCGTCGCCACCGCCACCGAGATGTCGACGGTGTTGTAGTGGATCATCGCGTCCTCGGTCCACGAGGCGTTGACGTCGGGGTGATCGCGCAGCGCCAGGGCGCAGGCCTTGATCACCATGTCGTTGACCGAGACCTTGGTGCCCTTGGTCTTCTCGGCCAGCGCGTTGATCGCCTTGCGCGCCTCCAGGAGCGCGTCGATCTCGTAATCCACCGTCAGGTAGAAATGCGGCACCGTCTGCTTGGACTCGCTCATGCGCCGGGCGATGACCTTGCGGATCGAGGTGTGCGGGATCTTGGTCGTCGCCTCGCCCGGCACGATGAATTGCGGCTGTGCCGGGCCCTTCGCGGCGGCCGGGGCCGGTGCGGCCTTTGGCGCAGGCTTGGCGGTTCCGGCCTTCTGCGCCTGCTCGACGTCTTCCTTGACGATGCGGCCGTGTGGACCGGAGCCGCTGATCCTCGACAAATCGAGTCCCGCCTCTGCCGCGAGCCGCTTGGCCAGCGGTGACGCGAAGACGCGCGTCTCTCCCCCTCCCCCTTGTGGGGGAGGGTTGGGTTGGGGGGGGCTTCGGGCTGCGGCGCTGCGGGTGTTGCCCCCCCTCCCCGACCCTCCCCCACAGGGGGGGAGGGAGGAGAAGAGGGCGCAGGCTTTGCAGCCGGCGCAGGTGCCGCTGGCTTCGCATCGCCGGCGGGAACGGCTTCGCCCTCCTCGACCAGGATCGCGATCACCGCGTTGACGGCGACGCCTTCCGTGCCTTCGGGCACGACGATCTTGCCGATGATGCCTTCATCGACCGCTTCGACCTCCATGGTCGCCTTGTCGGTCTCGATCTCGCAGATGACCTTGCCCGAGGTGACCTTGTCGCCTTCCTTGACGTGCCACTTGGCCAGCTTGCCTTCGGTCATCGTCGGCGACAGCGCCGGCATGAGGATGTTGATCGCCATGGCGCGCCCCCGTCAGCGGTAGCAGACCGCCTTGGCGGCGGCGACGATGTCGGGTGGCTGCGGCAGCGCCATCTTCTCGAGATTGGCGGCGTAAGGCAGCGGGATGTCGAGGCCGGCGACGCGCTTGACCGGCGCATCGAGCCAGTCGAAGGCGTGGTCCATCATCTGCGCCGCCAGCTCCGAGCCGATGCCGGCGAACGGCCAGCCCTCCTCGACCGTGACCAGGCGGTTGGTGCGCTTCACCGACTCGACGATGGTCTCGGTGTCGAACGGGCGCAGGCTGCGCAGGTTGATCACCTCGGCCTCGATGCCTTCCTTGGCCAGCTCCTCGGCCGCCTGCAGCGCCTTGCCGACCATGATCGAGAAGGCGGTGATGGTGACGTGCTTGCCCGGCCGCTCGATCTTGGCGCGGCCGATCGGCAGCACGAAGTCGGAGGTGTCCGGCACCTCGAAGCTCTGGCCGTAGAGGATCTCGTTCTCGAGGAAGATCACCGGGTTGGGATCGCGGATCGCCGCCTTCAGCAGGCCCTTGGCATCGGCCGCGCTCCACGGCGCCACGACCTTGAGGCCCGGGCAATGCGCGTACCAGCTGGCGTAGCACTGCGAATGCTGCGCCGCGACGCGCGACGCCGCGCCGTTGGGACCCCGAAAAACGATCGGGCAGCCCATCTGGCCGCCCGACATGTAGAGGGTCTTGGCTGCCGAGTTGATGATCTGGTCGATCGCCTGCATGGCGAAGTTGAAGGTCATGAACTCGACGACGGGCCTCAGCCCACCGAAGGCGGCACCGACCCCGAGCCCGGCGAAGCCGTGCTCGGTGATCGGCGTGTCGATAACTCGCCGCGCGCCGAATTCCTCGAGCAGGCCCTGGCTCACCTTGTAGGCGCCCTGATACTGCGCGACCTCCTCGCCCATCAGGAAGACGCTCTCGTCGGCGCGCATCTCCTCGGCCATGGCATCGCGCAGGGCTTCGCGCACCGTGACCTTCTTGGTGGCGCCGGTCCATTCAGGCTCGGGCGCAACCACGATCTGGCTCCCTCCCCCCTTGTGGGGGCGGGGTGGGGTGGGGGGGGCTGCGGGCTGCGGCGTCGGGGGTGTTGGG
>CAYNOF010000579.1:0-12685 GCA_964398335.1 uncultured Rhizobiaceae bacterium | reverse complement strand
GCGGCCTGCACGGCGGCGGCACCATCCTTGCCGACCGTGCTGGGATTGGGCGAGGTCTTGACCCAGTGCGAGAACGGCCGGGCGATGCCCTCGATGTCGGCGGTCAGCGGCGTATCGTACTTGATGTGATGCGTGGCGTGCTCGCCGACGATGTTGACGATGCCCGAGCCGGCCTTCTTGGCGTTGTGCAGGTTGGCGGCCGAGTTGGCGAGTCCCGGTCCGAGATGCAGCAGGGTCGCGGCCGGCTTGTCGGCCATGCGGTAATAGCCGTCAGCGGCGCCGGAGCAGACGCCCTCGAACAGGCCCAGCACGCAGCGCATGCCCTCGACGCGATCGAGCGCGGCGACATAGTGCATCTCCGAGGTGCCGGGATTGCTGAACGAGACGCTCACGCCGCTTTTCACCAGCGTCCGCACCAGGCTCTCTGCACCGGTCATCTGGTCGTTGCCGTCCATGGTCGCTCTCCCTGGGTCCCATCCCGTTGTGGCGGCAGATTAGCGGGCGGCGTGGCCGATGGGGAAGCGTCCGGCGGCGCAGGGCTTCCTTGCGCGCAAGGCTTCGTGTCTAGTGCCGCGATGCCCCTTCGCAGCGTCCTTGCGTTCCTTCTCCTGATCCTGGCGCTCGCCGCCTGCGCCGAGCAGAAGCCGGGCCCGCCGCGCGCCTGCGAGCCGGAGATGCAGATGCGCGACATGGCACGGGCGCTGCCCGGCACCGACTACGCCACCAACATCCAGACCCTGCTCTATGGCGAATGGGACGGGTTCGGCCGCCAGACCTGGCGCTTCCCGGCGCGCGACGCCAAGGGCAAGGAGACCCGGCACGGCCTGCGCGAGACGGACCGGCCGGACACGGTGAAGGCCTATTGGCGTTCGGTCAGCCGCTCCATCACGACCGAGGAGGTGGTGACGTGGCCGTGGTCGGCGGTGTTCGTCTCCTGGGTGATGATCCAGGCCGGCGTTCCCACCGCTGCGTTCTGCGGCCACCCCTCGCACGCGGCCTATCTCGAGACGATCTGGAAGAACCAGCAGCGCGACGCCAACGCGCCCTTCGTGCTGCATCATCCCGCTGAGTGGCGGCCGCTGCCCGGCGACCTCATCTGCGCCGCGCGCCGTCCGGCGCCGGGCGCGCCGGTGTCGGAGATCGCCCCTGGCCGATTCCGCCGCCCCGACGGCAATTTCCTGGCCTCGCATTGCGATATCGTCGTGCGCGTGGACTCGCGCAGGCGGGTGCTCGAGGCGATCGGCGGCAATGTCGCGGATTCGGTGACCATGAGCGTCTTCGACATCGATGCCGATGGACGCCTGAGCGAACCGACCGACCGCGACGAGGAGGCGCGGCCGTGGTTCGGCGTGGTCGAGAACCGCTACGCGCGGCGGCCGCGCTAGACGCCTCGATCAGCCGATATAGGCCGAGAACTCGAAGCCGCCCTGGCCGGCGCCGCGGGCGTTCGGATCCCAGGTGTAGAGTTCCTGCATCTGGTGGCCGTTGGTGGCGTCGTGGTTGAACAGCGTGATGTCGGCGAACAGCAGCGGGTTGATGGTGATCTGGCTGCTGGTGCCGGCGACGCTGATGGTGACGCTTGTCGCCGAGTTGTAGGTGACGTTGACGTTGCCGGTCTGCGCCGCGGTGTCCGTGTGGTTGCCCAGCACGTGGCCGACGGTGAGCGACTCGCCGGCGTCGGTCTCATGGATGCCGCTGCCGGCGACGAACTCCGAGCTCGGCGTCGTATTGTCCGTGTTGTAGTTGAAGCTGCCGAAGACCACGAGGTGGTTCACCGCGCCTTCGGCCGAGACCTCGTTGACCGTCTCGGTGCCGTCGTCGCGGCTGAAATAATACCAGTCGGCACCGTTGCCGCCGATCAGGGTGTCGCCGCCGCCGGAGCCGCCGTAGATGTAGTCGTTGCCGTCGTTGCCGGTGATGGTGTCGTTGCCCGAGCCGCCCCAGATCACGTCGTTGCCGGCTCCGGCGTCGATCGTGTCGTTGCCGGCGAAGACCGAGATCACGTCGTTGCCGTTGCCGCCGAAGGCCACGTCGTTGCTCGTGGTGCTGCTGACCGAGTTGCGGCCGCCGAGGTCGAGGATGAAGTCGTCGCCGTCGCCGCCATAGATCGTGTCGTTGCCCATGACCGAGGAGGTGGTGAGCCCCCAGGTGCCCTGGTCGGACCAGATCACGTCGTCGCCCGCGCCGCCGTAGGACAGGTCGGAGCCGCCCTGCGCCATGATGGTGTCGGCCCCGTCGGCGCCGTACAGCGTGTCGTTGCCGCCCTCGCCGCCGGTGGCGGTGATCGTGTCGCCGTAGTCGTCGCCCCAGATCTTGTCGTCGCCGCTGCCGCCCCAGATCGTGTCCGCGCTGCCGCTGGCGGCGGCGCCCGCCGTCATGCTGCCGCCGACCAGCACGTCGTCGCCGGAGCCCGAGACGATGACGTCGTTGCCGCCCTGGCCGGTGACCGTGACGTCGTCGGTGATCGCAGCGGTCGTCGTGCCGGTGGCGTTGGCGTAGCTCAGGTTGACGACGTCGGCGTTGTTCGATGCGATGAAGAACTCGGCCGACATGATCCAGTCGAGGTTCGCGTCCTTGCCGGCGCGAATGTATTGCGACTGGGTGCTGGCAGCGTCGCGCGAGGCGTCGACGGTGTCGAAGCCGCTGCCGCCGTAGAGATGGTCCGACGTGTCCTGGTAGTTCGTGAACGAGAGCGTGATCAGGCCGCCGCTGGCCTCGCCGGTCCAGGCGTATTGCGGGCCGCTGATCGTGACAGCGGTGCCCTCGCTGCTGAACAGCATGGTATCGTCGCCGTTGCCGCCGTACAGCGTATCCTCGGCGCCGCCGCCGTCGATGCTGTCCATGCCGCTCAGGAAGTCGTTGCCGTCGCCGCCATAGAGCGTGTCGGCGCCGCCATTGCCGCCCTCGAGATGGTCGTTGCCCAGCCCGCCGTACTCGAGGTCGCCGCCGCTCGAGCCGAACATCGTGTCGTTGAAGGTCGAGCCGATGTAGCCGTCGATGTTGCTGTAGCTGTCGCCGGCGGCGTCGCCGGTGTTGTTCGCCGGCGCGTCGAGATCGAGGGTGACGCCCGCCGTCGCCGATTCGTAGCTGGCGTAGTTGGTGCCGGCGCCGCCATAGAGCCGGTCGGCGCCGGTGCCGCCATCGAGCGTGTCGTCACCGTCGCCGCCGTAAAGCGTATCGGTGCCGGCGCCGGCATAGATGATGTCGTCGGCGCCCGCGCCGTAGGCGATGTCGTTGCCGGCACCGCCATACAGCACGTCGGCGCCGTCGCTGGTGCCGCTGGTGGTCTGCGACGCGGAGTCGTCGCCCATGACGATGTCATTGCCGTCGCCGCCATAGACGGTGTCGGCACCGGTGCCGCCATAGGCGGTGTCGTTGCCGCCCGACGCATAGATCGTATCGACGCCGCTGCCGCCGTAGAGGATGTCGGCGCCGTCGCTGGCGCTGCTGGTCGTGGTTGACAGCGAGGAATCGCCGGCGAGGACATCGTTGCCGCCGGCGCCATAGATCGTGTCGAGGCCGTCATCGCCGAAGACGGTGTCGTTCTGGTTGCTCTCCCAGACGATGTCGCTGCCGGTGCCGCCGAAGATGGTGGTGGCATAGGGCAGCGCGGTGCCGCCCGAGACGGTGGTGAAGTCGAAGACGTCGTTGCCGGCGCCGCCGTACCAGTCCTCGATGTGCGTGGTGGCGGTGGTCGTGTTCCAGCCGTAGCGCGACGAGCCGTTCACCGTGCCGCGCGAGCCCGAGACGATGGTGTTGTCGTCCCAGACGAAGAGGTCGTTGCCGGCGGTGCCGGTGACCGCGTCGTTGGTGCCCGTGCCGCTGGGGATGGTGACGCTGTTGACGGTGTAGCTGGCGACGTTGACCGTGTTGGTGGTCGCTGCGCCCGATTCATCGTAGCGGGTGAGCGTGATCGTGCCGCCGCCGAGCGTGCTGCTCGTGACCGAATTGTTCGTGCCCGAACTATTGGTAAACGTATACGGCATGATCGCCGCGCCCCATCAATCACTTGCCAATATCGACAGCGGCGCACCGGAAAATGGGACATCCACGGCACAACAAAGCCGCAGATGGCGAGCCACCTTTTTGAGATATTACTCTAAGTTAACGATTTTTTCCACCAGAATTTTCCGCAATATCAATAACGTAGTGAATTATTCTAACTTACTGGTGGAATCTCAATTCAGACGCGCCGAATCAAGGGCTTAGCGCGATGTCCGGCCGCTGACGCCGGCTTCGCCGAACGTCGCCATGCCGTCGAGGCAGGCGCAGGCGGCCTTCAGGAGCGAGACGGCCAGGGCGGCGCCGGAGGCTTCACCCAACCGCATGCCGAGATCCAGGAGCGGCCGCTTCTGCAGCCTCTCGCACAGGACGCCGTGTGGCGGTTCGGCGGAGCGATGGGCGACCAGGCAATGGTCCAGGCTGGCCGGATCGAGCCGGTACAGCACCGCGGCGGCGGCTGTGCAGGCGTAGCCGTCAAGCAGGACGGGGATATGGCCCATGCGCGCCGCCACGATAGCGCCCGCGATGGCCGCCAGCTCCTCGCCGCCCAACGCCGCCAGCACCGCCAGCGGGTCGTCGAGGATGGCGCGGTGGCGCTCCACGCCCAGCCGCACGGTCTCGATCTTGCGCGCCAGCGCCTCGCCGGCGACGCCGGTGCCGGGCCCGACCCAGTCGGCCGCCTCGCCGCCGAACAGCGCCAGGCAGAGCGCGGCGGCCGAGGTGGTGTTGGCGATGCCCATCTCGCCCAGGCACAGCACGTCGATGCCGGTCTCCGCGGCCATCATGCCGTAGGCCATGGCGCGGGCGCAGCGCGCCTCGTCCATCGCCGGTCCCTGGGTGAAGTCGCCCACCGGGTTGGCGAGGTCCATCTCATAGACCCTGAGATCGCCGTCGATCGCCGCGGTGAGCTGGTTCACCGCCGCGCCGCCGGCCACGAAGTTGCGCACCATCTGCTCGGTGACGCTGGCCGGATAGGCCGAGACGCCGCGTGCCGCCACGCCGTGCGAGCCGGCGAAGACGCAGACCCGGGGCCGTTCGCAGCGTGGCCGCTCGCGGCCCTGCCAGGCGGCCAGCCACTCGGCGATTTCCTCCAGCCGGCCGAGCGAGCCGGGCGGCTTGGTGAGATCGGCCTGGCGCAACCGCGCCCTGGTCTGTGCCGCGATGTCCGGCCCCGGCAACTGCGCCAGCACGGCGCGCATCTCGGCAAAGGTCGCGGCGGGCGGAGCGGTCATGCGGCAGGACGGGAGGGGCGGTGTCGAAGGGGCGCGGACTGTCCTACAATCGTCCCGGCATGACCAGCGAAAACCCGGAGCGGCCAGGCAACCCCGAGGAGTGGCTCGCCGCACTCGGCGAGACCGCGACCTTCTTCACGCGCCTGCCGTTCAATGTCAGCGGCCCGCCGCGCTTCCGGCTGGCTGAGCGCCTGCCGACCCTGCCGGTGCTCGGCCTCGCCAACGGCCATGCCGCCGGCCACGACCACGCCATAGCGCACAGGCGGGGCGCCGGGCCGATCCAGGCTGCCTTTGTCGGCCTGCTGACGGCGCTGGTGATTTCCGGTGCGCTGCACGAGGACGGGCTGGCCGATACCGCCGATGCGCTGGGACCTGCCGGCGCCTCGGTCGAGCGCCGGCTGGAGATCCTGCGCGACAGCCGCATTGGCGCCTTCGGCGCGCTGGCGCTGATCTTCTCCGTCGGCCTGCGCGTCGCGGCGCTCTCGCAGCTTGCCGCGCGCGACGTCGGCATCGCGCTGCTGTCGCTGGTCGCCGCCCACGTGCTCTCGCGCGCGGTGATCGCCTGGCCGATGGGCGCGCTCGCGCCGGCGCGCAGCGACGGGCTGGGTGCGGCCACCGGTCAGCCGGCGACCCACGATGTCGGCATCACGCTGGCGATCGGCGGCGGCATCGCCCTGCTGATGCTGCTGGGCGTCTCGCCGATGGCGGCGGTGCTGGCGCCCATCGCGGTGTTCGCGATCGCCTGGGGCGTCGTGAAGCTGGCGCGCGAGTGCTTCGGCGGCTACACGGGCGACGTTCTCGGCGCGACGCAACAGCTGGCGGAAATCGCCGCACTGGCCGTCGTGGCGATGTGCGTGGGCTGGAGGTAGGCGTATGGCGACGGCGGCGGACATCAAGGCACCGGTGACGCGCTGGTGGTGGGTGCGCCACGCCGTGGTGCCCAATCCCGAGGGTCGCTGCTACGGCCAGAAGGACATGGATTGCGACGTCAGCGACCACGCGCTGTTCCGCCACCAGGCGGCGCTGCTGCCGCGCGGCGCGACATGGGTGACCAGCGGCCTGCTGCGCGCGATCAAGACCGCCGACACCCTGCGCGCGCACGGCGCCGACTGGCGCGAGCCGGTGCGCGAGCCGCGCTTCAACGAGCAGCATTTCGGCGACTGGCAGGGCCTGACCTATGCCGACATCGCCGCCAACCACGGCGACAACCATCTCTTCTGGCTCGGGCCGCCGACCAACCGGCCGCCGGGCGGCGAGAGCTTCGTCGACCTGATGCAGCGTGTCGGCGCGGCAATCCTCGAGATCAACGAGGCCCACAAGGGCCGCGATATCGTCGCCGTGACGCATGGCGGCACGATCCGCGCCGCGCTCGCCCTGGCGATGAACCTCGATGCCGACGCCGCGGTGCGCTTCGAGGCCGAGAACGTCTCGCTGACCCTGATCGAGCATTACGAGCAGGCCGATCCGGCGCACGCCTGGCGCATCGTCTTCACCAACCTGCTGCCGCGCGTCGCCGTCGCGGCCTGACCATGGCCGCGCGCGTCACGCTGGTGCTGGGCGGCGCGCGCGCCGGCAAGAGCAGCTACGCCATGACGCTGCTGGGCGGCGGCCTCTTCATCGCCACCGCCGAAGCCGGCGACGCCGAGATGGCCGAGCGCATCGCCGCCCATCGCGCCGAGCGCGGCGATGCCTGGACGACGGTCGAGGAGCCGCTGGATCTCGCCCCCGTGCTGCACCGTCACGCGGGCGACACGCGCCCCATTCTTGTCGACTGCCTGACCCTGTGGCTGAGCAACCTGATGCATCGCGACCGGGATGTCGACGCGGCGACGAGCGCGCTGCTGGCCGCGCTCGGCGATCGCGCGGGCGAGACCGTGTTCGTCGCCAACGAGGTCGGGCTCGGCATCGTGCCCGATAACGCGCTGGCCCGGCGCTTTCGCGACGCGCAGGGTACGCTCAACCGACGCGTCGCCGCCCGCGCCGATCGCGTGGTGTTCATGGCCGCCGGCCTGCCGCTGGAGCTGAAGGGCGCCTAGCAATTCGTCGCCGCCTGCCGGATGGCAGGCCGGGCAGGTCGCATGCGACGTCGCCGCCTCGCAAGCGAGGAGCGACGATGACATCCATCCGTCTGACCATGGGGCCGGCAGAATGGCTGATGCTTGTGGTGCTGTCGGTGCTGTGGGGCGGCTCGTTCCTGTTCGGCAAGATCGCGCTGGGCGCGCTGCCGCCATTCACCGTGGTGCTGGCGCGCGTCGGTCTGGCGGCTGGCGCGCTGTGGCTCGCCGTCCTCGTCACCCGCCAGGCATTGCCGCGCACGCGCGCCGCGTGGCTGGCGTTCTTCGTCATGGGGCTGCTGAACAACCTCGTGCCGTTCAGCCTGATCATGTGGGGCCAGTTGCGCATCGGCAGCGGGCTGGCCTCGATCCTCAACGCCACGACGCCGTTGTGGACGGTCGTCGTTGCACACCTTCTCACCGCCGACGAGAGGATGAACGCGCGCAAGCTCGCGGGCGTGCTGATCGGCGTCGTCGGCGTCGCCGTGATGATCGGCCCGGTGGCGCTTGCTGGCCTTGTCGGTGATGTCGCGGCGCAGCTCGCGGTGATCGCCGCGACATTGTCCTACGCCTTCGCCGGCCTGTACGGCCGGCGCTTCGCGCGCATGGGGGTGAAGCCGATCGTGGTGGCGGCGGGACAAGTGGGCGCCACGACGCTGCTGCTGCTGCCCGTGGGCCTGGCGGTCGACAGGCCGTGGACCTTGCCGATGCCGGGCGCGCGCACCTGGGCGGCGCTGGCCGGGCTGGCGCTGCTCAGCACGGCGCTGGGCTACGTGCTGTATTTCCGCATCCTCGCCAGGGCCGGCGCCACCAACGTGCTGCTGGTGACCTTCCTGATCCCGGTCAGCGGCGTGCTGCTGGGCGTGCTGGTGCTGAACGAGACGCTGGAGCAGCGCCAGCTCGCCGGCGTGGCGCTGATCGGGCTCGGTCTTGCCGCGATCGATGGACGCCTGCTGCGCCGCCGCAGTTAGCTATACTCGGGCGCGATGCGCGTCGACGCCGAGGAAACATCCGTAGCCTTCACCGACCGCCCGGTCGTCGAGCGTGTGCTCAACGCGTTCGTGGCGGTGGCCGGTGGATTCACCACCTGGCTCTGCCTGCGCTTCTATGACCCGGGTGGCGACTGGGGCGATCTGACCCTGGCGCTGTTCACGCCGTTCCTGCTGGTCTTCGCGCTCGTCGGCCTCTGGCGCGTGCTGACCCTGACGACCACGACGTGCCGCGTCGATGGCCCGCGACGTGTGGTCGAGCGGTCGCTGCGCGCGCCGTTCGTCGATCGCCGCACGAGCTGGACCTTCGACGAGGTCGCCGAGATCCGCGCCGACGAACGCTACGACTCATCCTGGCGGCCTGTGCTGGTCCTGCACCAGGGCCGGCGCATCGTGCTGGCCCCGAACGCCAACGCCGGACGCGAGACAGTCGAGCGATTCGTATTGGAAGCGCGCCGGATCATGACGACTGCGTGAAAGCATGGGGCTGCGGTCACAATTCCGCCCTGCACCATCGGCATGCTCCGGCGCCACATTGATGGTATTGTGGCCCTGCCACGCAACGACAGGCGTTCCCCGCGCCCGCGTGGCCAAACCAAAGGAGCGCGACATGACGATCCGCACCAACCCCCTGTCACGCCGCGGCGTGATCGCCGGCGGCACCGCGCTGCTGGGCATCGGCGCTGCCTCGCCGGCGCTGGCCGACGCCAAGCGCCAGGCCCTGGTCAACGACTCGCTGCGCACCGTGCAGAAGATCATCGAAGGCAAGGAGACGCCGGACGCGCGCAAGAACATGCCGCAGGCGCGCGCGGTGATGATCATGCCGGCCTTCGCCCAGGCCGCCTTCATCATCGGCGGTGCCGGCGGCCGTGCCGTGATGCTGGCGCGCAATGGCCGCGCCGACTGGTCGTGTCCGGCCTTCTATTCGCTGGGCTCGGGCAGCTTCGGCCTGCAGGTCGGCGGCCGGGTGCAGGAGATCCTGCTGATCATCCTCACCGACAAGGGCCTGAACGCGCTGATGAACGACAAGTTCAAGTTCGGTGCCGAGGCCGGCCTGACTTTTGCTCGGGAAGGTGCGGGCGTCGCGGGCGCCACGACCACGGCGGCGGGCGCCGACATCGTGTCGTTCTCGACCGCCTCGGGTCTGTTCGTCGGCGGCGCGCTGGAAGGCTCGTACGTCGAGCCCGACAACGACTGGAACGCGCTGTATTACGGGCAGGGTGCCTCTCCGCGCGCCATCCTGCTCGATCGGCAGTACACCAACCCCGGCGCCAATGCGTTGCGCCAATACCTGGCCCGCGTCTGAAAACGGGCCGACATATTCGGTTACCCGTGCGGCGTTGCCCCGGACGCCTGATGGGGGAGATAGGAGTTGTAGTCCGAGGGTACGTCGATGACTGTAATCAAGACGCCCTCCGGCCCCCTCGTCGTCGAACCCGTCGACGAGGGCTGGGGGTTGATCGAGTGGTTGATGGGTGACCAGGTATTTCCCGGGGTGCGCCACAGCGTGGCGCGCATCCTGGTGCGGCCAGGCTCCGAATCGCCGCGCGAGCGGCATGCCGAGGCGACCGAGACCGCCGTGCTGCTCTCGGGCGAAATCACGTGCGTTATCGACGGCAGGTCGATCGAGCTTTGGCCGGGCGACGTGGCCTTGATCCCGGCCGGCGCGCAGCACTACCTGCGCAACGAATCGCGCCAGGCGGCCACGGTGCTGCTGAGCTACTCGGCCGGCGCGATCGCCGCCGAATAAGCTCAGCCCTTGCCGCCGGCGGCGCGCAGCAGGCTGGCGATGGCGTGGCGGTTGTTGCGCACCGCGTAGGACAGCGCCGTGCGGCCGGTGAAATCGGCGATGTTGGGATCCGCCTTGCTCGCCAGCAGCGCACGCACGATCTCGGCCGAGCCGCGGCGCGCGGCAACCATCAGGGCGGTGCCGCCCTGGCGGTCCTGCAGGTTGACGCGCGGATGGCGGGCCAGCAGCAGCTGGGCTGCATCGAGATCGTCGCGCTCGGCTGCCCACATCAGCGCGGTGCGCTGATCGGCGTCGACGCCGTCGACCACCGCACCGGCCTTCAGCAGCATGTCGGCGATCTCGATATAGCCCTTGGCCACCGCGGTGATCAGCATCGGCGTGCGCCGTTCATCGGTCAGATTGGGATTGGTTCCCTTGAGCAACTCGCGGCGCACGGCGTCGGCGTCACCGCGTGCGACGCTGTGGATGATCGGCTTGTCGAACAGGCCCTGCGCCCACGCGGTTGCGGCCAGCCCCAGTGTTCCGGCGGCCGCGATCAACACGGCCCGCCGAAGCGTCTGCTTCTTCTTCATCGTTCCCACACCATCCGGGCGTCTTTGGCGACACCTCGGCGACGTCAGTTTGCGCCGGATATCGGCGAGATCAAGGCGCCTGTCGCCTCAGCCGCTCCGCCGCCTTGCCTCGACCGCGTCCCAGATCCGCGCCTCCAGGCACACCCCGTCGAAGCGGTTGATCTGCTGCAGGCCGGTCGGCGAGGTCACATTGATCTCGGTCAGGTAGTCGCCGATCACATCGATGCCGACGAATACCATGCCGCGCTCGCGCAGCGCCGGGCCGATGATGTCGCAGATCTGCTTGTCGCGCGCCGTCATGGTCGACTTGGTCGCCGTGCCGCCGACATGCATGTTGGAACGGGCCTCGCCCTCGGCCGGCACGCGGTTGATCACGCCCACCGCCTCGCCGTCGATCAGGATGATGCGCTTGTCGCCCTGGCGAACCTCGGGCAGGTAGCGCTGGGCGATCAGCGGTTCGCGCGACATCTTGGTGAACATCTCCAGCAGCGAGGCGAGGTTCTCGTCGTCGGGCTTGACGCGGAACACGCCGGCGCCGCCATTGCCGTAGAGCGGCTTGATGATGATGTCCTTGTGGACCTCGCGGAAGGCGCGGATCTGCGCCATGTCGCTCGAGATCAGGGTCGGCGGCATCACGCCCTCGAAGGTCGTGACGAAGAGCTTCTCCGGCGCGTTGCGCACCTCGCGCGGGTCGTTGACCACCAGCGTCGCGGGATGGATGCGCTCCAGCAGATGCGTGGTGGTGATGTAAGCCATGTCGAAGGGCGGGTCCTGGCGCAGCCACACCACGTCGAAGGTCGCGAGATCGACGATCTCGTGCGGCCCCAGCGTGTGGTGGTTGCCCTTCTCGCGGCGCACCGACATGGTCTGGGCGCGCGCCTTGACCTTGCCGTCGAGGAAGAACAGCTCCGACGGCGTGTAGTGATAGACGACATGGCCGCGCTTCTGCGCCTCCAGCGCCAGCACGAACGTCGAATCGCCGTCGATGTCGACGCTCGACACGTGATCCATCTGGAACGCGACACGCAAAGCCATTGCGCTTCCCCCTCTTGATCCTTCCCCCCGCCTTGGCCGCGAGAAGGAAACTCAGTTAAGGCGGCGGCGCAAATCCCGCAAGTGATCGCTGGCCTGCCGGCGGGCGCGCTCGTGCAGGGCGGCGCGCTCGGGATCGGGGTGCGGTGTCTCGGTGAGCGCGAGGAAACGGACGTAGGCACGAATCGCCGCGCCGACGCTCTCGGCCCGCTCGGCGATGGTGCCCGTCTCGTACCAGAGCTCGGCGCGATCCGGCGCGATCGCCGTCATGCGTTCCATCACCGCCAGCGCCCCCGCGATATCGGCGGCGCGCAGCAGGCGGCCCTTGCTGTTGTTCTCCAGCCGCAGCAGCACGTCGCGGTCGTCGACCGCCGCGACATGATCGGGCGTGAGCTCGGCATCCGGGCCGGCGGCCGATTTCAGCAAGGCCCGCAGCTCCGGCGGCGTGCGCGCGGCACCCTGGTCGAACGGATCGATGATCTCCGCGCCTGCTCCGGTATCGACGCGCAGCAGGAAATGGCCGGGGAACGACAGGCCGGCGGCGCGCCAGCCCTGGGCGCGCGCGACATGCATCCAGATCACGCTCAACGCCACGGGCAGGCCCTTGCGGCGGTCGATCACGCGCGCAAGGTCGGCGTTCTGAAGGTCGTCATAGGTCTCGCGATCGCCGCGATAGCCGTAGCTCACGGCGAGGATCTGCCGCATCGCCTCCAGCGGCGCGCGGCGGCGGCGCACGAGATCGGCGACCTCGGCGACGAGCGTCGCCAGGTGCTGGCGGTAGGGATCGAGATCGAGGTCCGGCTGGCGCGCCGCCGACAGCAGCAGCGCCGCCTCGGCGATGTCGACGGTGGGATCCTGGGCGCACAGCGCGCGCAAGCGATCGAGCGTCTGCGTGCGGGCTTCGGTCATTCCCTCATCCGTTCGTCGGCCGCCAGATATCGGTCATGTGCCTGGGCCAGCCGCGCGGCGTGACCAGCATGGCGTCAAATCGCCAGGCGCAGTTGACCAGCGCGGGGTGGCGCGCGGCAAAGGCCTCGGCCGCGCGAGCGATGCG
>CAYNOF010000578.1:0-2533 GCA_964398335.1 uncultured Rhizobiaceae bacterium | reverse complement strand
AGGCTATCCAAAATCGGGACAGATTCGCAGGTTGAGAACGGGTGTTACGAAATCAGAACGGTCATTCATATTCCAAGGCCAGAGAGATCTACTTTCGTGTACCTAAGTATTACATTTAGAATAAATCAACCTGTAGACTCTTGTTTGCCAAGAGGGGGGAGACAATGTTCTCAGGCGGGCAGAACCTACGCGCTTTGCGAGAGCAGTTGGGTTTGACAATGCGGGATGTCGAAAGCGCGAGTGCACGGATCGCCGAAAAGCATGGCAGTGACGAGTATGCGATCCCTCCGAGCCGTCTTTCCGACGTGGAAACCAAAGGGGTTATTCCCAGCATTTACCGGCTGTATTCCCTGGCCGTGATTTACCGTAAGGATGTGCGCGAACTGCTGTCGTGGTATGGGGTGGACCTCAATACCATGGCCATGGACCTGGAGTTGGCCTATCCGCCGAAGTCCCATTTGTCGGAAGCCTTGTCCAGCATCGCCAGCGTGCAAGTGCCGGTGCGGCTGGATCCTAGTTTTGATCCGCGGCGGACGGCTAATTTCGGGCGCATGATTGAGCAGTGGGGATATGTTCCCATGGCCTATTTAGCGCAGTTCGCCAATTGCCAATACACTTACGGCTACATCGGCAGTGAAGATTTCACCATGTATCCCATCCTTCCGCCGGGCGCATTTGTGCAGGTGGACGAATCGAAAAACAAAGTTCTGGACGGGGGCTGGCGCTCGGAATATGAGCGGCCCATTTACTTCGTGGAGACGCGCAGCGGGCATACCTGCTGCTGGTGCACCTTGACGCGGGAGGAAATCATCCTGCAGCCCCATCCCTTATCGCCGGTCGCGGCCCGGGCTTTGCGCTATCCGCAAGAGGCGGAAGTGATTGGCCAGGTGGTGGGCGTGGCTATGAGGCTAGGCGAGTGGCGTCCGGTTTTTGACGCGCCAAGCTCGAAAGAGCGCGCAACACTGAATTAAAGTGGCGGACCGCCCCGGCGCCTAACTTCCCCGGCATCAGCCCGTCGATCTGGTTGCTCAGTTCTTGAACGTAACGCTGGGGAGAAATTCCCAGTGCCTCGCTGGCTTGTTCCACTTCCCGTAACAGGGTCTCCAAAGGCGTCGACAACACCTGGGAAAACGAAGAACGATGCGCGCTGGCCAAGGCCTTGTTGGCCGCGTATTCCCCGTGCACCCGCGACAGCCCCCAGTGAATGTAGGTCCCCCCTCCATCTCGCAGACCTGCCAGATATTCCAAGCGCCGCAGCCGTCCGGAGATGGACTCCAGAGTGGTGGCGGCGAGGTCTTCGGCGGGAGAATGGAAAGTCATAGTCTTGTTACGTTTTCGGAACAAAAACCAAATCTGAGGTAATTTGGCGCTTCTGCTTTCGACGAGACATTATCACGGCTCAGTTCTTTTGAAAAGGAGACCGAACCGTGAAGAAAACCTTGTTTTGGCTGGCCGCCGCTCTGATTGTCACCGCAGTTTCCCTGCCTCTGCCTCTGATGGCTGATGGTAACCCATATCCCTGGGGACAGCCCAATGGCCCGAAAGTAATCCTTTCCAAGTGACCCTTGCGTTGAGGGGGCGTTTGGAATTGCGAACATTTGACATCTCTGGTTGTGGGCTATCGTGAAAAGAGGTATATTGCGCGCGGTAGCCCATGACTCTTTCCCGCGCCCTTTGGTACTACCTATGGCTGGCCCCGCACGCCCTGCAGATTGCCCTCCTGGTAGTCATGCTGGGCCGCGGAATGCGCCGGCAGTTTCCCATGTTTCTGCTGTACACGGCGTTTGAAGTTGTGCAGTTCAGCTTGCTGTTCACCCTCTATCAACTCCACATTCAGTTTGATGGGGCCTATGCGCGCATGTACTTCGTGGGGCTGGCCATCAGCACCGCCCTGCGCTTCGCGGTAATCCGCGAGATCTTCAATCAGCTGTTCAAGAGTTATGCCGTGCTGCAAAAACCAGCCAGCGCGCTGTTTCGCGGGACCTCCCTGGTACTGCTGGTGGTGGCCTTGTGGCTGGCGGCCACGGCGCCGGGCGACACTGCGGATTTGCTGATGTATGCCACCAATGCCATGGACCGCACGGTCACGATTTTGCAGTGCGGACTGCTGCTCCTCCTGTTTTTACTGTCCAATTATCTGACCCTGCCCTGGCGCAGCCGGGTGTTTGGGATCGCCCTGGGACTGGGCATCTATGCCAGCATTTCGCTGGCGGTTTCCGCGGTGCGGTTTTACAGCGGCGCCAGCAATACCTTTGTGTTTGATTTGATCGTCATGGGGGCGTACCACGGGTGCGTGGTGGTGTGGCTCTACTACCTTGCCTTGCCGGAACGCGAACCCAAGCTCGATGCTAATGTCTGGGCCCATCACGACCTGGAGACCTGGAACCAGGAATTGGAGCGACTTCTTCAACACCAATGATCATTGCCACCATACTCGTATTCGCAGGACTGCTTTCGCTGTTGCTATTTCTTCGTGTAGCCAAAGGGCATGGTTCCGCGGCCCGTGGCCTAGGCCAATTGACGGAGAGCATTC
>CAYNOF010000577.1:0-3385 GCA_964398335.1 uncultured Rhizobiaceae bacterium | reverse complement strand
AGTACGAGATCTATCCCGGCGCCTGGACCGACGCCGGCACCTTCGACTCGCTGCTCGAGGCCAACAAGCTGCTGCACGACACCGCCAACGAGATCGTGCGATGAGCCTGAAGGTGGCGGGCTGCCGCTGGGTGAATGTGCGGGGATCGTCCGATCCGCGCGGCACGGTGAGCTTCATCGAGACCGGCATCGATCTCGATTTCACCATCCGCCGCGCCTTCTGGATCCACGGCGTGCCGGTGGGCCAGCCGCGCGGCCATCACGCGCATCGCGAGATGCGGCTGGCGATGATCGCGGTGGCCGGCGCCGCCGACCTGGTGCTCGACGACGGCGCCGTGCGCGAAACCGTGCGGCTCGACCGGCCGGATCGTGCGATGCTGCTGGAGCCCTGGGTCTGGCACGAGCTGGTGGATTTCGCCGCCTCGACCGTCGTGCTGGTCCTGGCATCGAGCAACTACACCGAGGCCGACTACATCCGTGACTACGACACGTTCCGCCGCGAGGTGAAGGCGCGATGATCCCGTTCCTCGACCTGCGCGCCGTCTATGTCGAGCTCAAGCCCGAGATCGATGCGGCGATGGCGCGCGTCGCCGATTCCGGCTGGTACATCCTCGGCAAGGAGGTTGCGGCGTTCGAGCAGGAGTTCGCTGCCTTCTGCGGCGTGAAGCATTGCGTCGGCCTGGGCAACGGGCTGGAGGCGCTCGAGCTCGTGCTGCGCGCCTGGGATATCGGGCCGGGCGACGAGGTGATCGTGCCGTCGAGCACCTATATCGCGACCTGGCTCGCGGCCACGGCCTGCGGCGCGATTCCGGTGCCGGTCGAGCCCGACATCCGCACCGCCAACCTCGATCCGGAGCGCGTCGCCGCGGCGATCACGCCGAAGACGAAAGCGATCATCCCGGTGCATCTCTACGGCCAGGCCAGCGACATGGATCCGCTGATGGAGCTCGGCCGCCGGCACGGCATCAAGGTGCTGGAGGACGTCGCCCAGGCGCAGGGCGCGCGCTACAAGGGCCGCCGTGCCGGCGGGCTCGCCGATGCCGGCGCCTTCAGCTTCTTTCCGAGCAAGAACCTCGGCGCCATGGGCGATGCCGGCGCAGTGACCACCGACGACGATCGGCTGGCCGACCGCCTGCGCACGCTGCGCAATTACGGCTCGAAGGTGAAGTACGTGAACATCGAGGCCGGCGTGAACTCGCGGCTCGACGAGATGCAGGCGGCGATCCTGCGCGCCAAGCTGCCGACGCTCGACACCTTCAACGAGCGCCGCCGCGTCCTTGCCGCACGCTACCTCGAGAGGCTGCGCGGCATATCCGGCGTCGAGCTGCCCTACGTGCCGCAATGGGCCGAGCCGATCTGGCATCTCTTCACCGTGCGTTGCGCCGATCGCAGGCGCATCACCGACGCGCTCGATCGGGCCAAGATCGGCTGGCTGATCCACTACCCGATCCCGCCGCACCTGCAGCAGGCCTATCGCGGGCTGGGCATGAAGCAGGGCGACTTCCCGCTGGCCGAGCGCATCGCCGAGACCACGCTCAGCCTGCCGATCGGCCCGCACGCCACGATCGAGCAGATCGACCGCGTCGCCGACGTGATCCGCGCGGCCGCATGACTGTCGTCCCGAGCGAAGCAGAGGACCTCGCGGTCGTGCACGATCAACCACCGCCGGGTCCTTCGCTTCGCTCGGGACGACGGGACGCGATGCCGTGCTGAAGCTGTTCACGGCGATGGTGAAGTCCGGCGGGGCCGGGCTTGCCGGCCTGTTCTTCGGCCTGATCGCCAACAAGATCCTCGCCGTGACCCTGGGGCCGATGGGCGTCGGCCTGCTGGCGACCTATCGCCAGGTGCACGACATGGCGACCGGGCTGGGCATCTTCGGCGCCGGTGCCGGCCAGATCCAGGCGCTGAGCTCGGTCGAGGGCGAGGCGCGGCGGCGGCGCGTCGTGACCTCGGTCTGGCTGTCGCTGTGCGGCGCGGTGATCGCGGCCCTGACCCTGCTGCTGAGCGCGCCGCTGCTCGCCGAGCACGTCTTCCGCGACCGTTCGCCCGACATCGTGCTGGGCGTGCGCTGCCTGGCGCTCACCGTGGGCGTCGCCATCATCGGCGTGACCCTGCAGGGCCTGATCAACGTCTCGCGGGCCATCGGCCGGCTGGCGATCGTGCAGGTGCTGGGCTCGCTGACGCTGGCGCTGGTCGCCTGGCCGCTGGCGAAGCTGGCGGTCGGCGGCGAGGGACTGGCCTTCATCGGCTTCGTGCTGGTGCCCGTCGTGGCGCAGCTGGTGGCGGCGACCTGGTACGTCCGCAAGCTGGGCTGGATGGAGCCCGTGCTCCAGGCCTTCACGCGGCGGCCGGCACGCGAGGACATGGCGCACCAGCTGCGCTTCTTCGCCGCCGGGCTGGGCGCCGGCGTGCTGTCGGCGGCGTGTTTCATGGCCATGCGCGCCCTGCTGGTCGAGACCGGCGGCCAGGAGTTCCACGGCCTGTTCCAGGCGGCGTGGACCTTGGCGCTGCAGAATGTCGGCCTGCTGACGTCGGCCGCGATCACCTATCTGCTGCCGACCATGGCCGGCGCCGCGACCAGCGAGGAACGCAGCCGCACGGTCAACGACGCCGTCGAGATGCTGGCTTTGTGCTCGATCCCGCTGATCGGCGGCGCGCTGCTGTTCCAGCCGCTGATCCTCGAGCTGCTGTTCTCGCGCCGCTTTCTTCCGGCGGTCGACGCGCTGACCTGGATGCTGGTCGGCAACTACTTCCGCGTCCTGCAGTCGCTCTACTACAACGTCGCGGTCTCGGCGGCGCGCGTGCGCGTGATGGTGATCATCGAGATCGCCTGGTACGGCAGCTTCTCGGCTCTCGTCGCGCTCGCGCTGAGCCCGTTCGCACCGGCCTGGTTCGCCGGGCTGAAGGGCATCGGCATCGCCTTCGCCGCGGTCCAGGTCGCCACCCTGCTCGGCGCCATGGGCTATGCGCACGTCGCCCTGGGCATCCGCCTGCAGAGCCGTGCCCGGGCGATCTGGTTCGGCGGCCTCGCCACGGTGGCGATCTGCGCGCTGGCGACCTGGGGCGACCGCACGACGAACTGGACGCTGTCGATCCCGCTCGCCGTATTGACCCTGGTCGTTCCCGTGGTCCTTGCCGGCCCGCGCCGCTGGAACGAGGTGCGGGCCGTCATCGCTGGCCGGCGGGCCCGCGGTTGATGCGGTGGATGCGCAGGTCTTCGCTGACGAAGAGCGGCGGCCCGAGCTCGGCGAGCGACAGCCGGTCGACCCGCCAGCCCGCGATCACGAGATAGTCGACGCGCGCGCGCCAGTGCGCGACGCGCTCGGCCTGGGTGATGCCCGGGCCGAGCGGCCGCGTCGGCTGCAGGGCCAGCAGGTTGGGCAGGA
>CAYNOF010000576.1:0-2063 GCA_964398335.1 uncultured Rhizobiaceae bacterium | reverse complement strand
AAGGCGTTGCGCAGGGCATGGAACTCGAGATCGCCCAGGCGCTCGGCGGTGCCGGTCGAGTTCGCCATGTCGATGACGGCGAACACCAGCTCCTCGCGGCGCGGCTGGAAGTAGCGGCCGGTCAGCAGCCGGCGCAGCGTGCCGAAGCCGACCAGGCCACCGATCTCGATCACCAGGTTGCTGCCCAGCGACATCAGCGCGGCGAAGAACAGGATCTCGAGGAAGGTGTCGTCGAAGCCTTGCGCCTGCGGCACCAGGCCGGCGAACAGCCGGCGCGTGATGAAGATCGTGGCGATCAGGACAGCGAGATAGATCGCGACCTTGGCGGCGAAGAACCAGGCGAAGGGCAGGCGCCGCAGCCTCGACAACGCGCCCAGGCGCCGGCCCTTGATCTCGAAGGCGATCAGCGGCACGGCGGCGAGCAGCGAGTTGACGATGCCCTGCAGGCCGCTGAAGACCGCGGGATGGTCATCGCCGGCGCGCACATAGCCGAAGACGAAGCTGGCGGCGGAGATCGCGGCGCAGATCGTGACGATCATGCGCGTTTCGGCGGCGCGCCGGCCGGCGCCGCCTGTGGCGAGGATCTCGCGCGCGTTCACGCCGCGCGCCTGAGCGCCGTCGCCAGCGCGTCGCGGAAGGTCGCGCCGTCGACATTGCCGCCGGAGCACACGACGCAGACCGTACGGCCGCGCACCGGCAGGCGCCCGGTCAGCGCGGCGGCCAGCCCGACCGCGCCGCCCGGCTCGACCACCAGCTTGTACTCGCGGAAGGCCAGCTCCATCGCCTCCGACACTTCCTCGTCGCTCGAGGCGATGCTGCCCGACAGCAGGCGCCGGGCGATCGGGAAGGTGATCTTGCCGGGCTCGGGCGCCAGCAGCGCGTCGCAGAACGAGCCGACCAACTGGGCGTTGCGCCTGATCTCGCCCGCGGCGAGCGAGCGCGCCAGGTCATCGAAGCCCGCCGGCTCGGCGGCGTAGCACTCGGTCGACGGGCTGAGATGCTTCACCGCCGTGGCGACGCCGGTCGACAGGCCGCCGCCACTGCACGGCGCGATGATCGCGTCGAGCGCGACGCCGAGCTCGCGCGCCTGCTCGACCGCCTCGATGCCGGTCGTGCCCTGGCCGGCGATGATCCAGGGATGATCGTAGGGCGGGATCGGCGTGCGGCCCTCGCGCGTGGCCAGATCGCGGGCGATCGCCTCCCGGTCTTCCTTGACGCGATCGTAGCTGACCACCGTGGCGCCGCTCGCCTTGGTGTTGGCGACCTTGATGGCCGGCGCGTCGCCGGGCATCACGATGGTCGCCGGCGTGCCCAGCACGCGTGCTGCTTCAGCGACGCCCTGCGCATGGTTGCCCGAGGACCAGGCAACCACGCCGGCCTTGCGCTGCTCCGGCGAAAGCTGGGCGATGAAGTTGTAGGCGCCGCGGAACTTGAACGAGCCAGTGCGCTGCAGCGCCTCGGCCTTGATCAGCAGGCGCCCGCCCAGCCGATCGTTGACGCGCGGGTTCTCCAGCAGCGGCGTGCGGATCGCGGCGCCGGCGAGACGGTGCGCCGCGGCTTCGACATCGGCGTAGACGGGCGAGGGGATGGCCATTGGTCGAACTCGTTGAAACGGGCGGCCACCATAGCAGCGCGACGCTTGACCGTGCCACGGCGGGCCGCTGTGATCGCGGTCAGGCGCAGGGAGGGATCATGATGCGGACGCTGCTAGGGGCCGGGCTCGACGAGGCGCGCGTGCACGCCTGGATGGCGGCGCGGCCCGAAGCGGCGGGCGGCTATGCCGAGGACGTCGCGCATTTCGGCCAGTTCTGGCGATTGGAGCGCGAGCTGCGCGCGATGTTGCCGCCCAGGCCCCGGCGCACACCGGCGCAGCAGCAGGCCGCCGCTGCCTTGCTTGATGCCGCGCGCGAGAGCCGGCGGCTGTTCACCGCGGCGCATGTCCTGGAAGTGTACAACCGTCTCACTGACCACATGCGCACGTTCGTGCGCGTCGAGCGGTTGATCTATGAGGCGGCGGTGCTGGTGCCCGGCCTGTGCCCGACCGAGGCCGAGGTCGATGCCGA
>CAYNOF010000575.1:0-4496 GCA_964398335.1 uncultured Rhizobiaceae bacterium | reverse complement strand
CCGGCGCGCCGATCCCGCAGGGGCATCCGACGGGCTATCCGGTCTACCGGCTGGAGTGGCAGACGGTGGGCTCGCTGCAGCGCCGCCTGCGCAACTGCCTCGTCGGCATGCGGGCCGAGCCCTACGCCTATGACTCGGCGGAGTATGTGACGCTGGAGCTGTATCTGATGAGCCGCAGCAGGGGCATGAAGCTCGAGGCGCCGGGGGTGCGGCCGTGACGGTGGCGAATACCTCCCGCGCGCCGATCTGCGCTGGTGTTCCGGCGCGGTCCGCGCGACCCTAGGGCCAGCGCGGAGGAGCGATCCATGAAATACGACGTCATCTCGGCCGACGGGCATGTCGATCTGATCTGGCTGCCGCCCGACCTGTTCACGGCCAACGCCTCGGCCCAGTTCAAGGATCGCATGCCCCACGTCGTCGACGGCCCGAAAGGCCCGATGTGGACCAGCAAGAACGGCGCGAATTTCGGCCTGGTCAACGGCATGGGCTCGGCTGGCCGCGAGTACGTCCCCGGCGTCATCCACCGCTCCGACCGCATGGCCTCGACCGGTCTCTACGACGACGGCAAGAAGGGCATCCGCCGCCTGACCGACCCGGTGCTGCGCCTGAAGGACCAGGACCGCGACGGCGTGCAGGCCGAGGTGATCTACGGCGTGCTGGGCTCGAGCGGCCGGCTCAACGATCCCGAGGCCGCGCTGGAGATGCTGCGCATCTACAACGACTGGCTGCACGATTTCTGCAAGGCCTCGCCCGAGCGGCTGATCGGCCTGGCCAACATCCCCAACTACAACATGCAGGACTCGGTCACCGAGGCGATGCGCTGTGCCAAGCGCGGCGTGCTCGGCCTCGACATCGCCAACCGGCCCGACATGGTGCCGCTGTGGGACGAGCACTGGGAGCCGCTGTGGAAGTTCGGCCACGAGACCGGCATCCCCTTGCACTTCCACACCATCGGCGGCCGCTCGCCCGACGTCACCAAGTTCCCGCCGCATGTCCAGCGCCGCATCTTCGCCGTGCACATCACCGGCTTCCAGATGCACATGAGCGCGATGCTGATGGGCCTGATCTTCTCCGGCGCGCCGGCGCGCTATCCGAACCTGAAGATCGTCATCGGCGAGGCCGGGCTGGGCTGGATCCCCTACGTGCTGCAGCACATGGACCTCGAGTGGGAGGACCAGTTCAAGGACCTCGACCTCAAGATGAAGCCCAGCGAGTACTGGCACCGGCAGTTCTACGCCACCTACCAGACCGACCCCGTGGGCATCGAGCTGCTCAAGCACCTGGGCGAGGACAACGTGATGTGGGGCTCGGACTTCCCGCATCCCGACGGCATCTGGCCCGACAGCCAGGAGTTCCTGAACGCCGAGCTTTCGGGCGTCTCCCCCGAGGTGCGGCGCAAGATCACGCGCGACAACGCGATGAAGCTGTACCGCCTGGGCAACTGACAACAACGACTGGGGAGAGAAACGATGGCACCGCGTATCGTGGTGGCCGGGCCGGCCGACACGTTGTCGATGGTCGACGACATCGCGCCCTCGGGCTACGAGATCGTCAAGGTGGCGCCCGGCTCGGCCGAGTGCACCGAGGCGCTGAAGAGCGCCGACTACCTGGTCGGCTTCGTCGACATGCTGGTCAAGGACGCGCTCTACAAGGGCGCGCCCAGGCTCAAGCTGATCCAGCTGCTGAGCGCCGGCTACGACCGCGCCGACCTGAAGGCGGCGCGTGCCGCGAAGGTGCCGATCTCCAACAACGGCGGCGCCAACTCGGTGGCGGTGTCGGAACACGCGATGCTCCTGATGCTCGCGGTTTCGCGCAAGCTGATCCAGCAGCACGCCAACGTCACCGGCGGCCGCTGGCGCGGCAACTCGGTGCCCAAGGTCCACGAGGTGCGCGGCAAGACGCTGGGCATCATCGGCCTGGGGACGATCGGCAAGAAGACGGCGCGGCTGGCGCAGGCCTTCGGCATGATCGTCACCTACTACGACATCGCCCGCCTCACCGAGGCCGAGGAGGACGCGCTCAACGTGCGCTTCCGCCTGCTGCCGGAGATCATCACCCGATCCGACATCATCTCGCTGCACGTGCCGCTCAACGACACGACGCATCATCTGCTGGGCGCCGCGGAGATCGCGCGCATGAAGCCCAGCGCGATCATCGTCAACACCTCGCGCGGCCCGGTGATCGACGAGAAGGCGATGCACGCGGCGCTGGCGGCCGGCAAGATCGCCGGCGCCGGGCTGGACGTCTTCGACGAGGAGCCGCCGCCGGCCGACAATCCGCTGTTCACCCTCGACAACGTCCAGCGCGTCGCGCGCGGCGAGGCGCCGTTGTGGGTGATTCCGGAACTGGGGCTGTAGCATTTCCTCTGTCATCGCGAGCACGGCGAGGATCTTTTCGCCGATGAAAGATCCCTCGCTACGCTCGGCATGACAGATTGTCTATTTCCGCCCCTACGAATGTCGGCTTTGGCCTCAAAGGGCAGCGCTGGCGGGACTCCGGCGCGCGCAAGCTACGTCAGCTCGGCCGTCCAGGCGTTGTAGCCGTAGACCCAGTCGGTGTCGGTCTCGCCCTTGCCCCAGCGGTTCTGCCGGGAGGTCAGCTGCATGCGCGCGGTGCGCGCCTGGCGCGTCGCCTCGTAGCGCTTCAGCGCTGCCGCCACGCCCTCGCGCTCGACGCCCTCGAGGCAGCGCGACAGGATCGCGGCGTCCTCGATCGCCATCGCCGCGCCCTGCGCCATGTAAGGCGTCATCGGGTGGCAGGCATCGCCCAGCAGCGCCACGTTGCCCTCGACCCAGCGCGCCATCGGCTCGCGATCGACCAGCGGCCGCTTGTGCACGTCTGGCGCCGCGCCGACGATGCGCTGCACGTCGGGATGGAAGCCGGCGAAGGCCTCACGCAGCACCTTCGTGTCGCCGCGCGCGCTCCACGATTCGAGCTCGAAGCCCGGCTCGGGCTGGCTGGTGACGAAGTAGACCTCCGAGCGGTCGGGCTTCACCGGATAGACCACGATGTGGCGGTCCTCGCCCCACCACTTGGTGCAATTGCCGACATCGAAGCCGTCGAGCAGCCGCGCCGGATAGACCGTGCGATAGGCGATGCGGCCGGTGAAGGTCGGCTCGTCGTCGTCGAACAGCGCCGCGCGCACGACGGAGTGCACGCCGTCGGCGCCGATCGCCGCGTCGGCCTCGACCGTCGCGCCGTTGGCGAAGCTTAGCCGCACGCCGTTCGACGCGGCGGGCTCGATGCCGGTCAGCCGATGCTCGAGCCGGATGATCTCCTCCGGCACCGCGCTCGCCAGCGCCGCGTGCAGGTCGCCGCGATGCGCCAGCAGATAGGGCGCGCCGTACTTCGCCTCGGCCTGCGGCCCGAAGACGATGTCGAAGAGCTGCTCGCCGGTCTTCCAGTCGCGGTTGTTCCACGAGCGCGGATAGAAGGTGTCGGCGCGCAGCCGCGCCTCCAGCCCCAGCCCGCGCAGCACATGCATGGCATTGCAGCCGATCTGGATGCCCGCACCCAGCCGCGTGAACTGGCGCGCCTGCTCGTAGACCATGACGCTGTGGCCCTTCAGGCGCAGCGCCGCGGCGGCCGCGAGGCCGCCCATGCCGGCGCCGATGATGGCGATGTGGAGTGCTTGGACCATAACGGAACGATGCCCGAGTCGCCTGAAGCACTTCAACCCTGCTGTGATAGGCTGCGGCGTATGCTCGAGCGCTCGACCTCAGCCAAGCCCGGCATGGTCATCTTCCTTAACGACGCAACGAGTGCCGGCAAGTCAACGATCGCGCGGTTGCTGCAGGACAGGATCGAAGCGCCGTTCTGGCATATCTCGATCGATCGCTTCCGCGAGGCCGGGGTGCTTCCGCTTGATCGCATCCGGACTGGCGAGTTTGCCGGGAAGGATCTTCGGACGGCGTTCTTCGATGGTTTCCATCGTGCGCTGCCCGCTTACGTGTCGGCGGGAAACAACCTGATCTTCGAACACATCATCGAAACGAGGGAATGGCTCGATCTGCTTGTCGAGGGGCTCGGACTCTTCGACGTCTACTTCGTTGGCGTCACTGTCCGATCGATGAACTCGAGCGGCGCGAATTGGCGCGCGGCGATCGTCCGGTGGGCGGCGCGACTTTGAAACCATCCACGTCCACGCGATCTACGATTTGGAGCTCGACGGGACCTTGCCGGCACTGAGCAATGTAGCGCGGCTTCTCGACGGATGGCGCGCTCGCGCCAGGCCTCCGGCGTTCTCCCGGATGAGACGCCACGCCGGCTGATCAGTCCACCTTCGCCCCCGACGCCTTGATGATCGGCGCCAGCTCCGCCTCCTGCTTGCGCCTGAACGCGGCGGTGTCTGCTGTGTTCATGTAGAACACCGTCGCCGCCTGCATCAGGAAGGCCTTCTTCACGCTGTCCTTCGCCAGCGCCTGCTTCACCAGCGCGTCGGCCTTGTCCTTGCCCAGCTCGGCGCGCAACGCCCGTACCAGCGGCACCAGCACCTG
>CAYNOF010000574.1:0-1552 GCA_964398335.1 uncultured Rhizobiaceae bacterium | reverse complement strand
CACCCTGGGCAGATCCGAGTTCATCCGCTTGCCGGCGCCCGCCGCCAGCACGACGACAGAGAGGGTCAGGGGCATCGTTCCTGCGTTGGTTGGCCCGCCGGGGCGGGCGGCGCCGAGACTACCATGCAGGCGCCCCCTTGCCATCGATCATCCCCTGCCGCAAGAGAAGCGGTGCATGACGCTGGATCCCGCCTCCTTCCCCTTCCGCACCATCGTCTTCGACCTCGACGGCACCCTGATCGACAGCGCCCGCGACGTCGGCGACGCGGTCAACCGGGTGCTGGCCGACCACGGCCTGGCGCCGCTCGACGACGCCACCCAGCGCAGCCTGATGGGCGAAGGCGGCAAGGTGCGCACCCGCAAGGCCTTCGCGCTGCGCGGCGTGGATCTCGACGAGATGGCCCTGCGCGAGCGGGTGGGCGAATTCATCCGCTACTATGCCGAACGGCCGGTGGTGCATACGCGGCCCTATGACGGCGTCGCCGAGACCCTGGACGCGCTCAGCCGCTCGGGCGTGCGCCTGGCGGTGTGCACCAACAAGTACGAAGCCTCGGCACGCGACGTGCTGGGCCGGCTCGACCTGATGGCGATGATCAGCGACGTCGCCGGCGCCGACACCTTTGACGTGCGCAAGCCCGACCCCGGCCACGTCCTGAAGCTGCTGGCGCGCATGGGCGCCGGGCCGGCCGAGGCCGCCATGGTGGGCGACTCGGTGCATGATGTGCGCGCGGGCAAGCGGGCCGGCCTGCCCACGGTGGCGGTATCCTGGGGCTATACCGAGACGCCGGCCCAACAGCTCGGCGCCGACGCGGTGGTCGAGCGCTTCACCGATATCCCCGCCGCGCTGGCCCGGCTGCGGCCGCCGAAGCCCTAGACAGCGGCGGCGCGGCACCCTATACCGCGCCTCCATCGGGCGCGTAGCTCAGCGGGAGAGCACACCCTTCACACGGGTGGGGTCGTAGGTTCAATCCCTACCGCGCCCACCATCGGACCCCGCGCGTCCCCCCCGGCTATCGAAGACCGCCTTGCCCCTTTCCTGGACGATCTTGCACGATGAACAGCTGGTGATTGCGACCGGCGCCGGTGATGTCGTGCTGATGGATCTGATCCGCCTCATGCAGGCGCTGACGCAGGGCGGCGTCCTGTCCTATCCCCGGATCCTCGATCTCTCGCACGGGACCTTGGCGCTGAAGGCGTCCGAGATCCGCAACATTGCCCAGGGTGTCTCGGCGGCGACCGCCAACGGCACGCTGGGGCCCATCGGCGCGGTGGCCATCATCGCCAAGTCGGAAGAGGTGCGCGACATGGCGCTGCTGTTCGGCGAGCGCACCGCCGGAACCGATCGGCCGCTCAGGGTCTGCGCCAGCATGGCCGAGGCGCGCGACTGGCTCTCCAGCCTGGAGCGCGACCAGGCGTCCTGAATTACGGCACCACGTTCAGGTGGCCGGGCACGCGGTTGCCATTGAAGGGCAGCGCGTAATGGGCGAAGTCGGCCGAGCTCGGCAGTACGCCGTAGTCCTTCATCAGGTCCCACATCCAGCGTCCGACCAGC
>CAYNOF010000573.1:0-3372 GCA_964398335.1 uncultured Rhizobiaceae bacterium | reverse complement strand
CCACGTCAAGCCTGACGCCGCACGAGATGGTCAATGTCGTGGTCGGCTTCGAGGCACGGCGCGATTCGCTGCTGTCGGAGAGCTTCGACGACACCGGCGTGCTGACCTCGAGCACCAGCGCGGCGGTCTGGACGCGCGGCGTCTTCGTCAACGCGCGCTTCACGCCGGCCGACGGGCTGTCGTTCACCGCCGGCACGCGCCTGGAGCACCACGACGCCTTCGGCACTGCCGTGACCTGGCGGCTGGGCGCGTCCTACCTGGTGCGCGAGACCGACACCAAGCTGCGCGCCTCGGTGGGCACGGCGTTCAAGGCGCCCAGCCTTGACCAGCTCTATGTCGACTTCGCGGCCTTCGGCTTCTTCGCCAACCGCAACCTCAGGCCGGAGCGCAGCACCGGCTTCGAGGTCGGCGTCGACCAGAAGCTGTTCGGCGGCAAGCTGGCCTTCGGCGCGACGGTGTTCCACAACGAGGTCAGCGATCTGATCCAGGTCAGCAGCTGCGGCGCCTTCTGCAGCACGCTCACCAACGTTGCGCAGGCGCGCGTCGACGGGGTCGAGCTGACGCTCGACGTGCGGCCGTGGACGTCCCTCAACTTCCACGCCGACTACACCTTCACCAACGCCCACAACCTGATCACCGGCGAGCCGCTGCTGAACCGTCCGCGGCACCAGATCAACGTGAACGCCAACTGGCAGCCGTTGCCGGGCTGGTGGCTGGGCCTGGGCCTGTCATACCGCCGCGGCCGCTTCGAGACCGATTTCAGCAGCTTCCCGTCGCAGACGGTGGAGATGGCCGGCTACACGGTCCTGCGCGCGACCACGAGCTACGACGTGACCGAGTGGCTGCAGGTCTTCGGCCGCGTCGAGAACCTCACGGACACCTACTACGAGGAGCCGCTGGGCTTTCGCACGCCGCGGCTGAGCGCCTATGCTGGCGCGCGCGTGAAGTACTAGGAGCCGGTCACGTCGGTTCACCTGCCGCGTCTCTTCAGCTGCCTCGTCGCCGCGTGCCTGCTCGGCGCGGCGACGTGCGCACGGGCGGCCGAACCGCCGAAGCGCGTCGTCTCGCTCAATCTCTGCCTCGACCAGCTGGCGCTGGCGCTGGCCGCGCCGGGCCAGCTGGTCGGCATCAGCGACATCTCCCACGACCCGCGCATCTCGCCGCGCTGGCGCGAGGCGCGTGCCCTGCCGCCGGTGCGCAAGCGTGCGGAGGAGATCCTCGCGCTGCGTCCCGACCTGCTGATCGTCGACGACTTCCTCACACCGTCGCTGCGCAAGACCCTGCGGCTCGCCGGTATCCCGGTGCTGGAGCTGGACGAAGCCGGCAACGTCGCGGCCACGCTCGACCACATCAGCAGGATCGGCGTGGCGCTGGGCCGCGATGACGCCGCGCGCGATCTCGCGGCGTCCCTGCGGAGCGGCGTCACACGACTGACCGCCGCAATCGGCCCGACAAGCCCGGTCGCCGCGATCTACCAGGCAAACGGCATGACCCTGGGCCGCGGCACCAACGCCGACGGCCTGCTGCGCATCGCCGGCTGGCGCAACCTCGCCGCCGAACGCGGCCTGTCGCTGTTCGTGCCGATCGCGATGGAAGACCTGGTCGTCGCCGCACCCGACCTCCTGATCCTCGATGGCGAGACCAGCGACCGCCCCTCGCTCGCCGAGCAGATGATGACCCATCGGGCCGCGCGCCGCGCCTTCGCCGGCGCCCGTACCATGGTGATGCCGCACAGCCTTTGGCTCTGCGGCGGGCCGCAGAATCTGGAAGCCCTGCAACGTCTGACCGACATGCGCGCGGCGCTGAAGCGATGAGGGGAGTCGTCGCCGCGCTCGGCGCCTTCGTCATCGTACTGTTCGCGATCTCGATCGCCGTCGGTCCGACCGGCTTCGCGCCGCTGGCGGCGATCTCCGATGTGCTCACAGGCCGCGACTCGCCGATGGCGCTGATTCTTGTCGAGCTGCGGTTGCCGCGCGCCCTGCTGGGCGTGATCATCGGCGCCGCCCTGGGCCTTGCAGGCGCGGCGATGCAGGGCCTGCTGCGCAACCCGCTGGCCGAGCCCGGCGTCACCGGCGTGTCCGCCACCGCCGCGCTCGGTGCGGTGCTGACGTTCTACGGCGGCTATGCCAGTGCCGCGCCCTTGGCGTTGCCGCTGGCGGGCATCGTCGGGGCCGCCCTGGGTGCGATCCTGCTGCTGGTGATCGCCGGCCGCGACGCCACGGTGGCGACCCTGATCCTGATCGGCGCGGCGCTCAACGCGCTGGCCGGCGCGGCGACGGCGCTGGTGCTGGGCCTGTCGCCCAATCCCTATGCCTATTACGAGATCGGCACCTGGCTGATGGGCTCGATCGCCGATCGTGGACTGGATCATGTCGCGCTCGCCTTGCCTTGCGTCGTGCTGGGCTGCCTGCCGCTGATGTGGGCGCGCCGTGGGCTCGATGCGTTGGCGCTCGGCGAGGAGACGGCGCGCGGCCTGGGCGTCGATCCGCGCCGCATGGCGTGGTTGGTGATTTCAGGCGCCGCGCTGGCGGTGGGCGGTGCGGTGGCGGTGTCGGGCGTCGTGGGCTTCGTCGGCCTGATGGCGCCGCACGCGGTGCGGCCGCTGGTGCGCTATCGCCCGGGCGCCAGCCTCGTGCCTTCGGCGCTGGCCGGTGCGGCGCTGGTGCTGGTCGCCGACATCGCGCTGCGCCTGCTGCCCACGGGTCGCGAGCTGCCGCTGGGCGTGATGACGGCGCTGTTCGGCGCGCCGGTGCTCTGGCAACTGGCGTGGCGCGCGCGGCGCAGCGGAGAGACGCCGTGGCTCTGACCGCCACCGGCCTCGGCCGCCATTTCGGTGCGCGCACGATTCTCGAAGGCGTCGAGCTTGTGCTCGAGCCGGGCCGCCTGTGCGTCGTGATCGGTCCCAACGGCGCCGGCAAGTCGAGCCTTCTGCGCCTGCTCGCCGGGATCGATCGCCCGGACGGCGGCGGCGTGGGCCTCGGCGGCTCGGCGTTGGAAAGCATGGCGCCGCGCGCACGGGCGCGTCGCATCGCACATCTGCCGCAGGCGACCGCTGCGCATTGGCCGCTCAATGGCCGCGACATGGTCGCGCTTGGCCGGCTGCCGCATGGCGCGGGATTGGAAACTCCGGGAGCCACCGATACGGCGGCGATCACGCGCGCGATGGCACGCACCGATACCGCGGCCTTCGCCGATCGGCGTATCGACATGCTGTCCTCGGGCGAGCGCGCGCGTCTGGCGCTAGCGCGCGTGCTGGCGACGGAGGCCGAGGTGCTGCTGGCCGACGAGCCGGTCGCCAGCCTCGATCCGGCGCAGCAGCTCGCGGCGATGGACGCGCTGCGTGAGGAGGCGGCGCGCGGCGCCATCGTGGTC
>CAYNOF010000572.1:0-2829 GCA_964398335.1 uncultured Rhizobiaceae bacterium | reverse complement strand
CCAGCATCGCGAAGTAGTCGGCTACGATCGCGTCGAGCTCGTCCGCCGTCCAGTCCGTTCCGCGCTTCGACCTGTCGACCAACCGCTAAGCCGCCGCCGGTTCGCCGATCTGCTTGAGCAGTGTTCGCAGGGCGAAAGGCTTCATCAGCACGGCCTCGGCGCCCTGCTCGTGCGCGTCGCGCACCGAGTCCTGGTCGAGGTGGCCGGTCATGACGATCAGGCGGGGGCACCCGGCGTTGGCGCCCAGCTCGCGCACCAGTTCCAGGCCGTCGCCATCGGGCAGCCTCACGTCGGTGACCACGACGTCGGGCCAGGCGCTGGAATCGGCCAGGGCGCGGCGCGCGCCGCCCAGATCGCCCGAGGTCGAGACGTCGAACCGGCGGCGGCGCAGAAAATCGGCGATCTCCTCGAGGATGCCGACCTCATCCTCGACCACCAGGATTTTCAGCGCGTTAGCCGACATAGAGGGTCCCCGGACCAGTCCCGCGCCGGTATGGCCGGCGTCCGCGCCCTTCCTACCACATCGCGCGGCATTGCGCAGGAGGGCTGCGAAGGTTTTCATTGATAATGTAGATCAAAGTGAACCCGATCCGGTTTGCAAGTCGCGGCAAGGATCTTGTACGGAGCTGTGTTAAATTTCTTGATGATTTCGGCCTTTTGGGCCGCCAGGGACAGATGAATCTCGACGGCTATTTCACGATCGGGCTGGACACCGCGCAGGCCCTGCCGGCGACGTTCCGGCCATCGCTGGTGGTGCTGTCCTACCTGATCGCCTCGTTCGGCGCCTTCACCTTCCTGCGTTTCGCCGGGCGGCTGAGCGAGATGCGCTCGCTGCGCGGCCCGTGGCTGATCGCCGGCGCGGTGACCATGGGCGTCGGCATCTGGTCGATGCACTTCATCGGCATGCTGGCGCACGGCCTGCCGGTGCCGGTGGCCTACGACCCGCTGATCACCGCGCTCTCGGCGGTGCCCGCCGTGCTGGCCGCCGGCATCGCCCTGCACCTGATCGCGCGGCCGGTGCTGTCGACCGGCCGCCTGCTGCTGGGCGGCGTGCTGATGGGCGCCGGCATCGGCGTCATGCACTACACCGGCATGGCGGCGATGCACATCGACGGCATCGTGCGCTACGAGCCCTCGCTGTTCGCCACGTCGGTCGTGGTCGCGGTGGCGCTGGCCATCGTGGCGCTGAAGGTCCGCTTCTGGGTCATCAAGACCAATGGTGACGGCACGCTGTGGCAGGAGACGGGCGCGGCCCTGATCCTGGGCTTCGCCGTCACCGCCATGCACTACACGGCGATGGCCTCGACCTATTGCTTCGCCGGCAGCGGCGGCGGGCGCGACCTCGACGACCTCAATCCCGGCGTCTTCGGCGCCGTCACCAGCATCATCACCGTGCTCTTGATCCTGCTGGCGCTGGCGATCGTGATCTTCGATCGCAAGGTGCGCCAGGAGATCGCGCTGCGCCAGGAGGCCGCCGACCGCGTGCTGAGCACCAGCCAGCTTCTGGCGCAGTCGCAGAAGATGGAGGTCGTCGGCCAGCTCACCGGCGGCATCGCCCACGACTTCAACAATCTGCTGTCCGTGATCAGCATGAAGATGGAAGGGCTGATCGACGAGCTGCCGCCGGATTCCCCCTATCTGCCGAGGATCAATGCGGCGCTGGCCGCGGCCGAGCGCGGCAGCACCCTGGTGTCGCGCATGATGGCCTTCTCGCGCCGCCGCCCGCAGGATGCGGTGCGCACCGACATCGCCGGATTGCTGGCCGAGTTCAAGGACCTGCTGGCCACCGCCGTGCCGCGCAACGTCAAGCTGACGGTCGAGATCGAGCCCGGCCTGCACGAGGCGGTGATCGACCGCACCGGGCTGGAGACCGCGATCCTCAACCTTGCGGTCAACGCGCGCGACGCCATGCCCAACGGCGGCGGCCTGCGCGTCAGCGCCGCCAATCGCACGCTGGGCAGCGGCGATCCGGTCCTGCCCTCGGACATGCGGCCGGGCGACCGGGTGGTGATCGCCGTCGCCGACACCGGCAGCGGCATGTCGCCCGAGGTCCAGGCCAAGGTGTTCGAGCCCTTCTTCACCACCAAGCCGATCGGCAAGGGAACCGGCCTGGGCATGAGCATGGTGCGCGACTTCGTGCGCCACGCCGACGGCTTCGTGACGCTGGAAAGCGTGAGCGGCCGCGGCACCACGGTCTCGCTCTGGCTGCCGGCGGCGCCCATCTCGGTCGTCGTCCAGATCAAGGACGCGCCGGCACCGCATGCGGCGCCGGCGTTCAGCCCGTCGCCGGCGCGCTAGCCGACGACGCCCTTGGCCTTCATCGCCGCGATCTCGGCCGCTTCGTAGCCCGCTTCCTTCAGGATCTCCTCGCTGTGCTCGCCCACGCCGGGCGGCTTTCCCGCGCGGCGCGGCTGCGCGAAGCCCAGGCGGATCGGATTGTTCAGCGTGCGCGCGATGCCCTCGCCCTCGCAGGGCACGACGATGCCGGCGTGCCTGGCCTGCTCGTCGTCGGGGATGTCGATCACCCGGCCGATCTCGCCGAACGGCACGCCGATGCGGCTGAGCACCTCGGACCAGTGCGACCAGTCCTGCTGCGAGATCTCGGCATCCATCAGCGCGAGCAGCTCGGTCGCGTGGGTGCGCCGCGTGTTGCGGTCGGCGAAGCGCGGATCCTGCAGCCATTCCGGATGACCCAGGGCGCGCGCGATGTTGGGCCAGTGCTTCTCCTCGGGATTGGCGATCAGCAGGAACCAGCGGCCGTCCCTGGTCACATATTGCTGGCCCAGCGCCGAGCGTGCGCGCTCGCGCGGCGGACGCGGCGGCAGGGTG
>CAYNOF010000571.1:0-1053 GCA_964398335.1 uncultured Rhizobiaceae bacterium | reverse complement strand
GGCTGGCGCTGGCCGGATTCGATTCATTCCCGGTGGCTTTGACAAAATCGATGATAGACGGCACCTGGTATGCACGGTTCTGCCAGCAGGCCGATAGAACTCGGCGCGAACTCGGCCTGGCGAACTTCACGGAGCTTGATGCGGTCTTCAACTATGCATATTGGCACTACTAGCCATATGCTCGACCCAATCGCGCTGCCGCGCGCTTCACCGCCTCGGCGCGCTGCGACTGCCGTGCGCTTGCCATCTCGGTCATGCGCGCGGTCAGCTCGGGGCCGGCGCCCTTGGGCGAGCCGGCGTTGAACGGCGGATGCGGATCGTACTCGATACCGAGCTGGATGCCGCGGGCGACGTCCTCGCCGGCGACTTCGGCGGCGACCTTGAGCCCGAAATCGATGCCGGCGGTGACGCCGCCGCCGGTGATCGTGTTGCCGTCGACCACGACGCGCTCGTGAACCGGCGTGGCGCCGAACGCCTCGAGCATGTCCATCGACATCCAGTGCGTCGCGGCGCGCTTGCCCTTCAGCAGGCCGGCGGCGCCCAGCACCAGCGAGCCGGTGCAGACCGATGTGACGTAGCGCGCGCCCTTGGCCTGGCGGCGCAGGAACGACAGCGTCTCCTCGTCCTCGAGCAGCGCGTTCATGCCGCTGCCGCCGGGCACGCAGACCAGGTCGAGCTGCGGGCACTCGGCATAGGTCATGTCGGGGACCAGCTTGAGGCCGCCGCCGGCGGTGACCGGCTCGCGTGTCTTCCAGACCAGGACGGTCTGCGCGTTGGGCAGCTTGCTCAGCACCTCCCACGGCCCGGTCATGTCGAGCTGGGTGATGTCGGGGAACACCAGGAAGCCGATGCGGAAGGGGGCGCCGGTCATGTCGATCTCCCTCGGGAAGCGATGGCGGGACGATACTGCGTGACTGAGGATGGCGGAAATGACAATATCCGGTGAATTCCTGCCATGAGGCTCCCATGCCCGCCGCCGCGCTTCGCACGGTCGCCTTCACGCTCTATCCGGATTTCCAGCTGCTCGACGTCGCCGGCCCGCTGGAAAGCTTC
>CAYNOF010000570.1:0-4535 GCA_964398335.1 uncultured Rhizobiaceae bacterium | reverse complement strand
TCACGCCACGGCCGACCACTGATTGGTTGGTGACCACCGCGACCCTGATTCCCGCGGCATTCAGGCGAGCGATGGCCGCCGCCGACCCCGGGATCAGGGCCAGCTCGTCGAGGCTCTTCACGGAGTCGCGGCGATCGACATTGATGACGCCATCGCGGTCCAGCAATGCCAATCGTCCCACAGTTTTTGCCTCGCCTTGCTTGTGCGACAACAGATGGTGAACTAAAATTTGCACATAACTAAATCCGGTATCCCCTCGCGATGCAAATCGTCTGTCCGAACTGCTCGGCGCGCTATTTGGTCGATCCGGCAGCCATCGGACGGCACGGACGCACCGTGCAGTGCTTTCGCTGTGGCTACAAATGGATGGCGCACATCAAGCCGGAGGAAGCCGAGGCGCCGGCCGGGCCGGTGCTGACCGACACGAGGCCGGTGCCCGATTTCATCATCCGCCCGCAGAACCACGACGAGCCCGTTTCGCTGCCGGCCATCCCGCCCGAGCGCGGCATGCCGACCTGGCTGAAGGTGACCCTGGGCCTGCTGATCCTGGTGGGCCTGATCGGCGGCGTGGGCTACGCGCTGCGCGACACGCTGACCAGCCCCGCGCTGCAGCAGACCACCCCGCCGCCGTCCGCGCCGGCGACCAAGCCCCTGCCGGCCGGCGCGCTCGTGCTCGCGAACGTGCGGATCGAGGCGGCGCCCGACGCCGAACGCGCGATGATCGCCACCGGCGAGATCGTCAACACCTCCCCCGTCGAGGTGACGCCCCAGCGCCTCCTCGTCATCTTCAAGGACAAGGACGGCTAGGCAGTAGGCGAGAAGACCTTCGACCTCGAACCCGAGCGCATCGCGCCGCTGGGGCGCCGGCCGTTCCGCCAGCGCCTCGACGACACGCCCTCGGACACCGCCGACGTCACCGTCACGATCGAGCCGCTGAGCTGAGCATGAGCGGGCGCGAGGAGATTCCGGTCCGCATCTCCTCGGCAGAGATCGCCGCGCGCATCGAGGACATGGCGCGCGACATCCGCGCGACGATGGGCGATCAGACCATGATCGTGCCGGTGCTCACCGGCAGCTTCGTCTTCGCCGCCGATCTGATCCGCGCCCTGGCGCGCACCGGCGCCGACTGGCCGCTCGATTTCATCACCCTGTCGAGCTACGGAAAGGGCAGCGAGTCATCGGGCGCGGTGCGCATCGTGCGCGACCTGGTGATGCCGGTCGAGGGACACGACGTGCTGCTGGTCGACGACATCCTCGACACCGGCCGTACGCTGACGGCGGCGCGCGAGATACTGCTGGCGCGCGGCGCGCGCTCGGTGCGGCTATGCGCCCTGCTCGACAAGCCGTCGCGCCGCGTCGTCGCGCTGGAAGCCGCTTTCGTCGGCTTCTCGGTGCCCAACGAGTTCCTGGTGGGATACGGCCTGGATCACGCAGGCCGCCACCGCGGCCTGTCGTATATCGGCGTCGTCGAGACCTAGTTGACCGCGACGAGGCAGGGCGCGTCGAGCATGCGCCGGCGCGGCTGCTCGGCGGCGAGCAGACGCGACACACCCGCGATCCACACGGCGCGCGCCCGCTCGACCGTCAGGTCGCGGTCGTGGCGCAGCTTGCCCCACGCGTCCCAGTCGAGAAGCGTGCCGAGCGCGTCGAGCAGCGCGCAGGCTTCCTCGTCGTCGAGACGGGCAAGCTCGAACGCGAAGACCATGCGCAGGCGATCGCGCAGCTGCTCGCGGGCGGACTGGCAGCCCTGCCAGAGCTCGGCGTGCTCGTAGCGCAAGGTCGCGGCGGCGCGCTGGAACGGCAGCCACTGCTCGCAGGCCTGGGTATGGTGGGCGACGAGGTTGTCGATGCGCTCGACTAGATCGCCGCGGCCGGAAGCCGGATATGTGTCGGCCAGCATGTCGTCGAGAACGCGCTTGATCGCCGCCTGGTAGAGCAGCGGCACGTCGGCAAAATGGGCGAACAGGCTGCGCGCCGAGACGGCGGCTTCGCGGGCCACCGCGTTGGCGGTCGGCGACGTCGCCCCGGCGCGGAACAGGCGGATGGTCGCCTCGACCAGCGCGGCGTTGGTGCGCAGGGTGCGGCGGCGTCGGCCGTCGGCCTCGCCGTTCAGCATGTGCAGAAGCGCCGGATCAAGGGCGTCAGGCGCCGGCATGATGAATCTCCGAATTCAGGGCAGGGATGTGGTCGATGTCGCCGGTGTCCAGCGCAACCGCCGCAGGCGCGGCATGCGCCCGGTCGGCACCGCTGAAGGTCAGGCACGTGACGAATGCGAGCGCGCCGATCAGCACGCCCCATGCGCCTTTGCCGGGAATGTACGGGCGAACCGAACCGGACCCCGCCTTACTCAACACCATGAACACGCTTCCACAAGACGTTGAAGTCCCATGGAAGGTAGGCAACGGGCTCCGCCGTGGACAGGCGAATACGGTCCAATCCGGATGTAATTGGCGTGTCTGCTGCGATTAGGCGACCCCGTCATTCCGGGCGCGGCCCGGAATGACAGTGGTACTGACCCTGCAGCGGCTAGAACTGGCGCAACAGGCGGTCGATGTAGTCGAGCTCTTCCTTCGGCCGCTGGGTTTCGCCGGCGCGGCGGCGCAGCTCCTCGAGGATGTCGCGGGCGCGCTGGCGGTCGAGGCGGTCTGGCACCTTGTCGACGTCGGTATCGACCGCGCCGCCATAGTTGCCCTCGGCGCGACCCAGCGGGTCCTTGTCCTGGGCTTCCTTGCGGTCCTCGATGCGGCCGCGGTCCTGCTGGTTGCCCGGCCCGGCCTGCATCTGCTCGGCGAGGTCGTTCATGCCCTGCTGCAGTTGCTCGAGCGCGCGGCGCTGGGCGCGCGAGGCGTCGCCGAGATCGCCGCGACGCAAAGCCTCCTCGGCCTCGCGCATCGAGCGTTCGCTCTGGCCCAGCGACTGCGGCATGTCCCCGCCGCCGCGATCGGCGAAGCGCTGCATGAAATCGCCGAGCTGGCGCCGCAGATCGCCCTGCTGGCGGCCCATCTCGCCCGGGCTGGGCTGGCCCTGCTGTCCGGGCTGGCCATAGCCCGGATCGCGCTGACCGGGCTGCGGACGCTGGCCTTGCCGACCCTGCTGGCCTTGCTGCTGGCCGCGCTGCTGGCGCTCGGTCTCGCCCAGCTGGCGGTTCTGCTCGCGCGCCATGCGGTCGAGCTGGTTGAGGTCGTTGCGCCCCTGCTGGCCCTGGCCCTGCTGGCGCTGGCCCTGCCGCTGGCGGCCCTGCTGGCCCTTGTCGGACAGCATCGGCCGCATGTTCTCCATCTGGCGCAGCATCTCCTCGAGCATGCGCTTGGCCTCGTCCTTCTGGCCGTTGCGCGCCATCTCGCGCGCGCGGTCCATCAGGTCCTGCATGTCCTGGGAGTCGACCATCTGGTCCTGGTCCATCTCCTGGGCTTCACGCTCGGCCTTCTCGCGCTCGGCCGGATCCTTCATGCGCTCCTCGAACTCGCGCATCATCCGGTCCATGGCTTCCTGGAGCTGGCGGATCAGCCGCTCGATCTCCGGGTCGGGCGCCTGGCGATCCAGCGCGTCCTTCAGCTCGCGCTGGGCGGCGCGGAATTCGCGCTCGGCGTCGGTCGAGGTGTTCTCCTCGATGCGCACCGCGAGGTCCCACATCAGGCGCTGGACCTCGGCGACGTCGCCGCCGGTCTTGTCGTTGCGCAGGCGGTTGGCGCCGACGCGCAGGCCGAGGATGACGACGGAGTCCTCCTTGAACGCCTTGGGCGCGCTGCCGAGCAGGAGGAGTCCACGCGAGGCCAGCGTCCTCGTGCGCGCGGAGTTGTCGCGCGAAAGGTTCTTGCGCAGATCGATGATCGCGCGCGCCACGGGATGGGTGAAGCGCCGCTCCGGCAGGGTCACCGTCACCGGTTTCGACGAGCCGGTCTGCTCGGCACCGTCGGTGGCTTCGAGCTGGATCACGACCTTCAGGCCGGCCCATGGATGCGGTGTCAGATCCTGGCGGATCGAATCGTCGATGCGCGCCGGGTTGCTGGCCACCATCGGCAGGTCGAGGGTCACCCACTCGGGCTCCTCGTCGGCGATCAGGCCGATGCGTTCGCTGCCATGCAGGCGCATGCGCGCCCGAAGCGTGGTCACGCCGTAGTCGTCGCCGGCGACGTAGTCGATGCGGAACTCGCGGCGCTCGGTGGACTGCGGATCGCGGGTGAATTCGACCGTCGGCGGCAGGTCGGGCACGATGCGCATCTTCCACGACGCGCGCTCGCGGCCGCTGACCAGCACGGTCAGCGTATCGCCGCCTTCGATCGCGGCATCGACCTGGTGGCGGCCGGGCCCGACCGACGTGAAAGGTATTTCCTTGCTGCCGACGCGCAGCACGGCCTCGCGGCCCTCGGCGACATTGTCGATGAAGCCCGCGACCTTGCTGCCCGCGGGCACGCGCAGCACACGCTGGTTGTCCTGCGCGTCGAGATAGATCGGCGCCTTGCGCGTGTAGGGCGGCGGCGAGATCCACAGCTCGACGACCAGCGGCGGCGGCGGCGGGAAGGCCGGCGAGAACG